>CAZGJC010000004.1:0-63118 GCA_964526505.1 uncultured Clostridium sp. | reverse complement strand
GAAACAATCATAAGTACCGCAAGAATTGCGGAAACGATTTTTTTCATTTTGTTTTCTCCTTTTAAAATAAAAATTTTCTTACATAGTATTCATCATACTTACGTGAAAATTATATCATAATGCACAAAAAAAGTAAATCCGCAAAAAGTACAATTTTACAAATAAAAAATTGTTGATAGTCACATTTTTGATTTTCGGTCGAAAAACGTCTTCACATTTTTTTCACAGTCCGAATTGAAAACCTTTAAATATAACGCTTTCCTTGCCATAAGTTATGTTCGAACATATACTTGTCTATGTCGTTTATAACGGTCGTTTTGCGTCTGCTCCATTCAGGTGCTATCAATTCGCTCTGCATTCCGTCCCCCGTAAGTCTTCCGACCACCGTATCGTCGGGTAAATATGTCAAAGCCTCGGCAACGACCTTCACGTATTCCTCTCTCTCCATCGGAATGTATTCCCCACGTTCGTAAATTTCCGCAAGACGTGTAAATTTCAGAACGTGCAAAAGATGAAACTTTATCTGGTCCGGTCTTATCTTGGCAACTTCTCTGACGGATTCGAGCATATCGTCCACACCCTCACCCGGCAGACCGAAAATCAAATGCACGCAAACGTTTATTTTGTCGGACGCCATACGCAGTTTTTGATATCCGTTCAAAAAATCCTCGTATGTATGCCCCCTGTTTATAAAACTCGCAACCCAGTCGTGTACGGTTTGAAGTCCCAACTCCACCGTCAGAACCGTTCTGTTTGCAAGTTCCGCCAAATATTCGATTACGTCGTCTGCAAGACAATCCGCACGTGTTGCGATATTCAAGCCCACAACGCCGTCACACATCATGGCAGGCTCGATTTTTTCTTTGATTTTTTCAAGCGGTGCATATGTATTCGTATGTGCCTGAAAATACGGAATAATCTTGTCTACGTTCCATTTGTGTGATAAATTCTCTTTGCCTATTCTTATTTGCTCCTCAATAGGCATACACGCACTTTGGGCAAAGTCACCGCTTCCCCTCTGTGAGCAGTATATGCACCCTCCGACGGAAACTTTTCCGTCAATATTCGGACACGTAAATCCTGCGTCTATCGGAATTTTCGCACATTTGCCGCCAAACGTTCGGCGTAACCAGTAATCATACGTGTAATACCTCTTGTTCGTGTCGGAATTTTTGTATGGATTCGTCTGAACCTGCGTCAACCTTCCCTGCATAAAGCCTCCGTTTCTCTTCCATTATAATATATAAACCAAAACATCGAATTTTCAAACTTTAAAGTTTGAAAATGCTCCCGTTTCCGTTCGGGAGCATCTTTTAAACTGAAATAAATTTTCTCAAAACACGCTTTAAATTTTCGCAAGCATATTTTCGACGGTTGCAAGTTTAACACACAAAACAAGTACGTCCATAGCCATATTGAGATTTTCAAGCGTCGCATACGTCGGTGCAATTCTGATGTTGCTGTCGTGCGGATCTTTTCCGTAAGGATATGTCGCTCCCACGGCAGTAAGCGACACACCTGCATCTTTTGCAAGTGCATAAGTTCTCTTTGCACAACCCTTTGGAACAAACAAACTTATAAAATATCCGCCGCTCGGCTTTGTCCATCTGCAAATTCCTCTCGGTGAAAACTCATTTTCAAGTTTTTCAAGCACAAGTTCGAACTTCGGAAGTAAAAGAGATGCGTGCTTTTTCATATGCTGTCTGATACCGTCCGCATTTCCGAAAAACTTCACGTGTCTCAGTTGATTTATTTTGTCGAAACTTATCGTTTGTGCAGTCATCACGGATTTTATCTGTGCCATATTGTTCGGATTCGTCGCAAAAATAGCCACACCTGCCCCCGAGTACGTTATTTTGGAAGTTGACGCAAAATAAATAACTCTGTCCTCCGTTCCCGCCTCACGGCACGCACGGAATATATCGTAAAGTTCATCTCCCCGTTCGTACAAATCGTGTACCGCATATGCATTGTCCCACATAATTCTGAAATCATTTGCCACAGTTTTCATACCTGCAAGTCGTTTAACCGTGTCGTCCGAATACGTTATTCCGTCAGGATTTGAATATTTCGGACAGCACCATATACCCTTGATTTGCGGGTCTTCTGCGACAAGACGCTCCACAACGTCCATATCGGGACCGCTCGGTGTCATATCGACGTTTATCATCTCTATACCAAGTGATTCCGTAATTTTAAAATGCCTGTCATAACCCGGAACGGGACATAAAAACTTAACCTTTTCTTCCCTACACCAGGGTCTGTCGCTTCCGTAAACACCGTAAAGCATCGCACGTGCAACCGTGTCGTACATCAAGTTGAGTGAAGAACTTCCGCCGACAAATATATATTCTTTCGGAATGCCGAGCAAATCGGAAAATAACTTCTTAGCCTCGGGAATACCGTCAAAAAGTCCGTAATTTCTTGTATCGAATCCGCCCTCGGTTATGCAGTCCTCACCGGACGATATGCACGTCAAAAGTCCTTCCGAAAGTGCAAGTTGATCGGATGCCGGCTTTCCACGAGACAGGTCCAAATTGAGTCCAAGATTGCAAATTCTTGCATAATCCTCTTCAAGTTTCGTCTTTTCCGCAACAAGTTGCTCCGCTGTCATTTCATTGTATTTCATAATGTATCTCCAAACTGTAAAAAATCACCTCGGGTATTATATCACAATGAGTCAAAAAAAGCAAGATTAAATTTGATTTTTTGCAAAATTATATGGAATTATTCTGATTTTTCCAAAAATTACGTGCCATTTCTGCAAGTGACACAGCATTTCCTGCATATTTTACGTCCCACTGCTCGGGGAATAACTCTCTGTATTTGGGTTCCGAATATCTGTCGTCAATAAGAACGGCAATTCCCCTGTCGCTCTCACGGCGTATTACTCTGCCCACAGCCTGCAAAACGCTGTTCATACCGGGATACGTGTACGCATAGTCAAACCCACATCCGCACTTTTCGTCAAAGTAGTCTCGCATAATGTTTCGTTCATTTGATATCGACGGTAACCCCACTCCGACAACCACTGCTCCTATCAACCTGTCACCCGGCAAATCGATTCCCTCGGAAAAAGAACCGCCGATAACGCAAAATCCCACTCTGAGTTTTCCGTCATCGCAAAAGAAATTCAAAAAATCTTCACGATCACGGTATGTCATACCACGCTTTTGAATTGCCGTTTTGACCATCGGATATTTTTTCGTAAACTTTTCGGCGACACGCTCCGCATAATCGTACGACGGCAAAAACACCATATAATTTCCATTTCGTGCCGAAATCGTTGCGGCTATGCAGGACGCTATTTTGCCATATGACTTTTCCCTGTCCTCATATCTCGTACTGATTGAATTTACCGACGCCACGCATAAATTTTCCGACGGAAACGGCGACCCGAACGAAACCGAAACACCTTTCTTGCCTCCGCCGAGAATGTCCGCAAAGTATTCGGTGGGAGTTAACGTTGCCGAAAACATAACCGACGCACTTGCTCGCCCGAGAGAAAAGTCAAGTATGGGCGACGGGTCAAGACAGTAAAGCAGTATTTCCGCCTCATCCCCGTCAACGCTTATAAACGTCAGGTAATTTCTGCCAAAGTGTTCTTGTGCCACACGGTATTCGTTAATTTGCGAACGCAATCCGTCTATTACAGCATATGCAGGGCTTTCCTCGTTGTACCATAACCACTTTTCGCACGCTCTGATACATATTTCAAGTTTTTCGGATAATTTCTCTGGCGTCACGTGTCCTATATAATAACCGCTCCGTCGCCCGTTTGAATCGTACTTTAAATTGTCCTCGCATAATATCGACAAATTTTCAAGTTCGGATATAACCTCATCCAAAACCGAATATAACTTCGATTTTTCGCCGATAACTTCCCGTGCAATCAGAAACTGCGACAGTGACAGTTTTGCGGAAAACAAATCTCTTGCACGGTCGGGAAGATTGTGTGCCTCGTCCACGAGAAATACGTACTTTTCCCCTCGCTTGTCGTCAAAATATCTTTTCAGATAGACCGTCGGGGAGAAAACGTAGTTGTAATCACATATAATCACGTCGCAAAGTTCGGATAAATCAAGCGACAATTCGTGCGGACATATTCGGTGCTTTTTCGCCATGCGGATTATATCGTCACGATCAAATTCAAAGCCGCCGGATATCAACTCAAATATCGCTCCGTCCACACGTTCGTAATATCCACGTGCATAAGGACATCTCTCTCCCGAACAATATGACGAAACTCTTCCTGTGCCACGCCTTGCGTCATCGCATAAACAAACTTGTTCCTTGGATGATATAACGCAAGTATAAATTTTTGAACCGCACTGCCCTAATTTCGACGATGCCGCCAATGCCTCTTTGCGTATGCTTGCCTTTGAAGTAAGATAAAAAATTTTGTCCGTAACACCCGCACCCATACTTTTTACCGACGCATAAAGCGTCGATATGGTTTTTCCTATTCCTGTCGGTGCCTGACAAAACAGCCTTGACCCGTGCTTTATATCGGCGTAACATTCTCTTATCATATCCGCCTGATTTTCTCTTAATTCACGGTAAGGAAAAACCGCACCCGAAAGCGATGGTTTGCGTGTGTTTGCCGACTCGAAAACAAATTTTCCACGCAAATGAATTTTTGCTATAATGCCAATATAAAATCCACGCAATTCCTCTGCCGAATAATTTTCACGGTATATTTTCAACTCACCCGTGTCACCGTTGAAAACGGCACGGCACGCCTCTATACTGCCGACGTTTTTCTGCCTGCAAATAAAGAACGACAAGATTTTCAGCCTTGCCTCAAAAAATTCGTTGCGAAGTAACGGCACACCTCGCTTGTCGGTGACAACCGTTTCAAATACCGAATACTCCCCACCCCGTTTTTGAACTCCGTCGCAAACGCCTGTCGTATAATAATATATACCGTCATATTTCGACGTGTTCGATACGGAAACGTTCATGTAATATTCTCCGCCGACAGTGCTTGCCAAACGTGAAGCCAGAGAGGATTTAAGTTTCATAGCAGACGAAAACTTACTTTTCTGCCCGTCCCCGAGATTCTTTCTTCCGAAAAGAGCAAAACATAACTCATCCGCTTCAATTTCAATATGACCGTATTCTCCATTGTATTTCACAAAAAATCCCCTCCTTTCATAGACTGATAAAAACGTACGATTCTGAAAATCGAATTATAAATATATTATATCAAAGTCAAATAACTCTGTCAACAAAATTACCAATATTTTAGGGCTTTCGCTTATTCCGAAACTATATTATAATATAGATAGGAAACTCATAATTACGGGAGGTTTTATGGAACTTATTTTAATCGGCGACGATAAACTTAAAATAATGCTGTCGGAAGAAGATATGGAAAAATATCATATAAACGGGGACGAACTCGACTACTCAAAACTCTCCACAAGGACCGTCATAAAAAGCATTTTGAGCGATGCAAAAACAATGACGGGATTTGATACGGAAGGCGGAGGTTTTTTCGTTCAATTGTTCACGTCGGCACACGGAGGTTGCGAACTTTTCGTCACAAAAAGTGATATGTGTCCGATAGAGACGCAAAATAACAAAATAAACCCGCAAAAACAGAAAACCGACTGTTCGCTTGTTTATTCTTTCAATTCATTTTTTGACCTAATATCCGCCTGCCGTCGTCTGCACTTGCAAAATACAGATGTGTACTCCGTCGCATATGCCGACGTAAACGGTAAATATTTTCTGTCACTTTTTCACGGCGACGACTCACTCCGACACAAACTTAATAAATTTACTTTTCTTGGGGAATACGGCAAATGCGAAAACACAAATACGTTCCAGATGTATTGTGGCGAATATTGTATATGGGTTTGTAAAGATGCCGTGCCGATTTTGGGAACGTTCTGAAAATTCAATTGCCTATTGCAATATTCCCGGCATTTTGATATAATATCTTTGTAATTGTATATCTGCGGAGGATTGAATATGAATTGGAACGAACTTAAAACCGCTTGTGAAAACTGCGAAAAATGCGAACTGTGTAAAACAAGAACAAATTGTGTTTTCGGCACGGGTAACGAAAACGCCGATATAATGTTTGTCGGTGAGGCACCGGGACAGCAAGAGGATTTGTCGGGAACTCCGTTTGTCGGACGTGCGGGACAGTTACTCGATAAATATCTCTACGCCATAGATATAAAGCGTGAAGACGTATACATAGCAAATATTCTCAAATGCCGTCCGCCTCAAAACAGAGACCCTCGTCCCGACGAAGAAGAGGCTTGTATAGACTATTTGCGTGAACAAGTAAAACTCATAAATCCGAAAGTAATTGTCTGCCTCGGCAGAATTTCGGCTATGAAACTTATAAAACCGGACTTTAAAATCACAGCCGAACACGGTGAATGGTTCAAAAAAGGCGACTATCTTATGACTGCGGTCTATCACCCTGCCGCTCTTTTGCGTGACCCTCGAAAAAAAGAAGATATGCTCCGTGATATGCAAAAAATCAAAGCCAAAATCTCGGAAATTTAATTGTGAAGACTTAAAAGAACGCACCCCAAAGCAAATGCTTTGGGGTGCGTTTGTATTTTTAATCATTCAAATCACTGTAATAAACAATTGCGTCAGGCAAAAACAAACCCAATTTTTCTCTTACCGTTCGTATTATGTAATCCTTGTCGTCAAGCGGAACGTCAATCAAATATTCTTTCTCCTCAATACTGTCCTCTTTTGCGGCAATATCTTTTTTCAATGCATCAATATCGCTCTTCAACTCTCTGTATCTTATAAAAGATGCGATAAATATTATAATTGAAAAAACAATCAACGAGACAAGAAGCACCTTGCCGATTGTGGACGCAAGCGGTTTTTTTATTGCCACGTCAATAGCGTCGTAGACCGGTGACTGCTCCTCGGGAATTTCATATTTATCGGTTTGCCTGTCGGTTGTATCAAAATCTGATTCTTCCGTATTTTCTGTAACCGCTCTCTTTTTTTCTTCCGACATACACGAAATCCTCCTCTCCCGTATTTTTGTCATTGACATTCTCTCCCGCCAATGAACTTTTTTGGTGACGTTTAACCGCCGACTCTTTAATCAACAATATTATTTTACCAACAATTCTTCCTATTGTCAAGCGGAACAATAAAAACAATTTGGAAATTATAAATTTAAAGGGAAATAACAATATACCCAAAATCTTGATTATAATTTTGTATATGGTTGCAAGTATGCGACGGAATATTTTTCCGACCGAACAGCGAAAACATAAAAATCCCAAAAACATAAGACATATAACAGAAATGCGAAAAATCCCCTTGCCCGAATAATACGTAAGCAATAATACAAAAACGGCACAAATAATACAAAAAACAAAATCAAAAACAAATAACGGCAATTGTAAAAGAAAAAATCTTGCTTTGCCCGTTTTGTACGGTAAATTCCGAATTGCCACGGTAAAGACGTCGTAAACTATTCCAAGAATAACACCCGACGTAAATGAACGCAAAAGAAAAATTAACGTGTCTTCCTGAACGTTAAAAATCATAATATTTGACTTTACCTGTTTTTACCGAATAACTTTTTCTTTTGCGTCGGTGCCTCGTCAAAATAATAAATACCGTCTATCTTGCCTCCAACCTCAATAATGCCATCGTCAACGTTTAATATACCTACGTGTAAATTTTCGCCCTCCACAATCATATCTCCGCAAATTGTTTTGAGCGATATTTCACGGTCATCAAAACTTACCACTTCCACAACACCACACAACTTTATATTTTCTCTGTTTTCCGAAAAAACCGTATGAGATGAACCCTCAGCCATAAAAAAACCTCCGCACGTAATGTTTTTACATTATATGCGGAGATTTATTCAATTATTCAAGACTTCATAAAGCGATGACGCTTCGGCTTTGGCAGTAAAATCTTTGACGTCAAGCACCCTCACTTTGAGGCTTCGCTGACCGAAACTGATTTCGATTATATCCCCCTGCTTTACGTCATACGACGCTTTTGCAGGTCTGCCGTTAACAGTCACGTGTTCGGCGTCACACGCCTCGTTTGCAACCGTTCTGCGTTTAATTATTCTTGAAACTTTGAGGTATTTGTCCAGTCTCATCCATTAACTTTCTCTTTGAGAGTGCTTCCGGCACTGAAAGAAACGTACTTAGATGCAGGAATTTGAACAGGTTCGCCGGTCTTGGGATTTCTACCCTCTCTTGCCGCACGCTCCTTGATTTCGAAAGAACCAAAGCCGGTAATCTTAATATCGTCGCCGGATGCGAGTGCGTCAGCGATAACGTCAAGAACTGCGGAAACTGCCTCTGCGGCTGCCTTTTTGGAAATTTCAGCCTTTGCAGCAACTGCTTCTGTGAGTTGTAACTTATTCATGGTAAAATACCTTCCTTGTTTTTATTTTGGTGGATTTATTATAGCATATTTTTTATAGTATTTCAATAGTTTGGTACTAATTTTTTTGCAAATTATTACATTTTTTACAAAACATTTTGACAAAAAGTGTCGGCGTTTATCATTTTATGCCGTTCCAAACCTCATCAAGTTCGACCATACTCATTTTTTCCACATTTTTCCCTTGTGACGCAACAACTTCTTCAACTTTTTGGAAACGATTTATGAACTTGTTCGTCGCTTTGTATAACGCCTCTTCGGAGTTCACACCGAGTTTTCTCGCAAGACTTGTCACCGTAAGTAAAAGGTCACCGAGTTCCTCTTCCACGTCGGCATGCGTTCCGTTTGCCGATGCATCTTTAACTTCGTCAATCTCTTCGTATAACTTGTCGTATACGTCATCAATATTTTCAAAATCAAAGAAACTTGCTTTCTTTCCTACCTTTTGGGCTCTTATAAGTGCCGGGAGCATGGGAGGTATCGCAACGAGTTTGTCGGTAAGTGTTTCCCTGCTTTTTTCAACGTTCTTTATTTGCTCCCAATTTTTGAGTACCTCCTCACTTCCGCCCACTTCAAGATTTCCGAAAACGTGCGGATGACGGTGTATGAGTTTTACGCATATGTCGTTTGCGACACCTCCGATGTCAAATTGATTTTCTTCGTCCGCAACACGAGCGTGAAATACCACTTGCAGGAGAACGTCTCCGAGTTCTTCACGCAAAAGAACGGGATTATCCGTGTCTATCGCTTCGATAACCTCATATGTCTCTTCTATAAAATCGTTTCTTATGCTCTTGTGGGTCTGCTCCATATCCCACGGACAACCGCCCTCACTCCTCAACAGTTCAACAATACTCACAAGGTCATCGAAAGTGTATTCGCTCTTCGATACAAGTTCCTTTTTCTTACTTATTATTTCCTGTGTATTCATATTTTACTTCCTTTCGGATAAATCGTGCAAAAAATCACACGTAAATTTTCAAAATCGGTTTTCTTTCGCTCTCACTCTCAAAAGCAAGACATCTTTGTCGGTTTTTCTTATCATTTTCGTAGATATAAGCAAAATAAAATACAATATCGCCGCCAAGCAAACAGATAAAACCGTCCTTATTTTTTCGCTTGTAATACCGACCAACGCCAAATTTGTAATAATAAGCGATATTCCGCAAGCAAATATTCCACACAAATAAGGCTTGATTAAAATTTCCGAAAACTTGAATTTTAACGTTGAATATCTTGACAAAAAAGCAAAATTAAGCACGCTTATGCAAAAATCGCAAACAAATGTGCCGATAGGTATCGCATATACGTTAATACTCAAATTTCCCAAAAGAATATAACAAATAACTATTTTAAAAAGCGAACCGATAAGCATTGATATCAGTGGCAGATGCGATTTTTCATACGCTTGCAAAATAGCATTTTGAACCGTGATAAAGCAGGACTCAATAACCGACAAACCAAGCAACGCCAAAAGCGGAGACGCAAAAGCCACCGATTCCTTCGCTCCCGAAAAAATCAAACTCAATATTTGTTTTGAATACAACGCAAGCCCCGCACCTATCGGTGCCGAGATGAGAGCGGTCAACTTAAACGCCTTTGTCGCCGTGTCGTTTTGTAATGCTTCGTCGCCCATGGCACGTGCAGACGAAATCTCCGGAATTATCGGCAGTGCAACTCCGCTCACAAGTGCCGGGGCAAGACTGAAAAGTGGAATTGCAAGCGTAGTATAACTTCCGTACATGGAATTTATTGCATCGGCACCCACACCCGAGGATCCGAGTCTCCTGAAAATGAGAGTCATATCAATAAGCCTTACCACACTGAGTATGGACGAAGAAAACGTAATAGGCAACGTCGTTTTCATAAGTTTGCCGAATATCTTTTCTTTTCCGGCGTCTTGCACGTCATATCCTTGGGAATATAACTCATCTCGTCGGCGTAAAGAGAAAAGATAAACTGCGGATATTGCCTCGGCAACTGCAAGCCCCATAACCGCCATGCCGGATATTTGAGGTAAGTCAAATCCCCATTTTATTCCGAGTGTCGCAAAAATCAAGCCGAAAATCAGTTTTCCAGATGCCTCTATGACCTGCGACACGGCAGTAGGCAACATTCTCGAAGTTCCTTGAAAATATCCTCGCACGGCACTTGACAAACATATAAAAAATATAGCAGGTGCAACACCCAAAATCGAATAGTACGTTTTCGGACTTTTAAGAAATACCGAGAAAGGGTAAGCGAGTCCCAAAATCAACACCGCACATATAATACCGATTGTAAAAACGGTAAGATACGAAGTTCTGAATATCTTTTTTCTCTTTGCCACGCTTTTTGTGGAAGATATCATAAGAGAAGTTGCAACGGGAAGCCCCGATGTTGCGACAGTACAGAACAAAGCGTATATCTCATATGCGGAATTGAAATATCCCATGCCTGTGTCTCCGAGTAACGCAAGCATAGGAATTTTATATATAAGACCGATAATCTTGACAATAACGGTTGAAAGCGTCAGTGTGTAAACACCGCTTATAAATCTTTCACTGCCCGAGCCGCCACCGACATCAATTTTTCCGCTTGCCAAGAATTACACCTCTCAATCAAAATAGTGTGCAAAAACCTCTTTCGATTCAAACACAAGTTTTTCTATATCAATTGTAGTATATTCTCCGTTCTCGTAAAGTATTCTTCCGTCGCATACGGTCATAAGTATATCCGACTCTGTTGCACTATAACACAACGCCGAATCGTAATTAAATACGGGTATGTTGTTAAGAGAATTCATATTTACCAAAATAAGGTCCGCTCTGCATCCGACTTCAAGTTTTCCGCAGTCATATCTTCCCTGTGCTTTGGCACCGTTCTCAGTTGCACATTTTATCATATCTGACGCACAAGTTGCGGACGCATTGTACGTGTTTCCTTTGTGTATAAGCGAAGCATATTGCATTTCACGCAAAACGCCGAGTTGATTGTTGGATGCAACCCCGTCACTTCCGAGGGCTATATTCACACCTGCATTTTTCATCTTGTTGTACGGCATAATTCCGCTTGCGAGTTTCAAATTGCTTACGGGATTGTGTGCAACGCTTACGTTGTGCTTTGCAAGTATTTCAATATCACTGTCACTCACCCAGACGCAGTGAGCGGCGGTTGTGGGAGAGTCGAATATTCCCGTATGCTCAAAAAACTCGGTGGGAGTCATACCTCTCTCGGATATACACTTTTCGTGTTCGCTCCGAGTTTCGGACAGATGCAGTTGAACGCCCGTACCCAAATCCTTGGCAAGTTCACCGATATATCGACAGCATTTTTCCACGTTTGAATATTCCGCATGAACCGACATATCGACTTTAAGCCTTCCGTCAAACGTATTGTGCCATTTGTTATAAGCGTCAACACCTTCGAGTATTCTCGTGTCGTTTTTCACGTCAAGATCAGGGTCAAACGAAACGACCGACCTTGCAATATTAGCCTTAACTCCGGTCTGACCGACGGCTTTTGCAGTGGAGTCTAAGAAGAAGTACATATCCGAGAAAGATACCACACCGTTCTTTATCATTTCGGCAATAGCCATCATAGAACCGTAGTAAACCCTGTTTTCATCAAGTAATTCTTCCGCAGGAAGAATTTTTGTGTCAAGCCACTCTCTAAGAGGAAGATCGTCGCCGTAACCTCTGAAAAGCGTCATCGCACTGTGACAGTGTGCATTGTAAAAGGCAGGTGCAAGTAAGTTGCCTTTGCCGTCAATTACCCTGTCAAATTCGCCGTTTGGCTCTTCTTTTCCTATATATTCAATCAAACTGTCATTTATCTGTACGTATACGCACTCTTTTCCGTAACCGTACGATTCGGTAAGATGCACGTTTTTAAAAAGTATTTTCATCTTTTCCTCCGAGATTAAGATTTATTGTATTGTTTTATACAAACTCATTGTAAAGTGAATTTTTGTCAAGCACGTCTCTTGATATGCTGTCTATTTTCGACGTCAATTCGTTTATTTCCGCTTTAAAATCCGAATGTTCGGAATCGTCAGATATACTCTGCACGATTTTGAGTATATAAGGCTTTAAAATATTCAATTCATATGCCTGTGTCGTATCTATTTTTGCGTCACATCTGTCGATATACGGGAAAATGTTCAAATCCTCGTTTTTCCGAACTCCCGACCATAAATCAAGCGTAAAAATCGGATCTGACGCACGGAAATTGCAATCTCTTACAAGACGACGCATAAGCCTTATTTTTTTGCCAGACACGGCAACGTCGCCAACCTTTATACCGCTTTCGGGACATATAAAAATTCTCTTTCCGCTCATTTTAACGAAAAGTTCGTCCACCTGCGGATATAACAGTTGTATACCCTCAAAAAGACACACGTCACCCTCGTTGTAAACCACACACTCTCTTCGTGACCTGTCACCGCTGCCGAATTCGAAAATCGGCTTTTCTCCGACTCCTCTGCGAAACAAACCGTCAATGAAAGAATAGAACTCTTCGGTATCGAATGTGTCAGGCGAATCGAAATCCACGGTTTTCGGGTCAATGTAATCGTCCTTTGAAAATTGATCTTTGAAAAAATCATCCAACGAAATAACGTGTACTTTGGTATTATGTTGCTTGTAGTAATCTATTACCTTTTTTGCCAGCGTGGTTTTTCCCGAACACGACGGACCTGTAATTCCCATAATTCCCATGCCGTTTACACCGCACACACGTGCAACCGTGTCGTTCAACTTTTCGTCAAACTCATAGTCACACCTGCGAACGAATTCACCGTCTATTTTTTCATACCCCGTTTTGTAAAACGTATTCATTACCCCTCCGAAATTATAAACGCATGGCGTGCATTTGACTTTAATGTACGTATTTGAGATATATCAAACAAGACCACGCCTTATGTAAAACTCCTCTGCGGCGACAATTTTTTCGTCGATTTTGTCATTTGCGAGATATTCATACGGATACTTCGCATTGAAAAATCTTTCGATAACTCGCTTTTCTCCGTTTTCCGGTGCATAATCGACAAATTTGGACACCGCACCGGCACCTGCCGAAAATATCGAATGGACCTCTTCCATCATATAAATGTTGTAAAGCCCCTCAGTGCCTTCAAGTGCAAATCCTACGTTTTCATAGTTTCCCACGGTGTTCTTCTGCCTATACATATAATACGGAACGTAACCTGCAAATTTTGACTTAATCTGTGAGTAGTCAACGCATTTCCCTACGTCACCGCCACGCATAGAGAAAATATTGCTGTCGTGTTTGAGTGCGTCGCAAGCCTTTTTCACACTGAACGTATGAACCGTAATGTTTTCGGGACGAAGAGGCAAAAGTTTGTCAAACGACGCCGAGAAAGTCGAAAATTTGTCTCCCGGTAATCCTGCGATTATATCCGTGTTGATTATCGGTATGCCCGAATTCCTTGCCATATCGTATGCACGCAAAAAATCATCGGTGTTGTGGGCTCGTCCGATTTTTTTGAGTACGTCATCGTTAAGTATTTGAGGATTTACACTCACACGGGTTACACCGTATTCCCTTGCGATTCTGAACTTTTCCGCCGTTATCGTGTCAGGGCGTCCCGCTTCAAGCGTAAACTCTTCAAGACTTGATACGTCAACGTTCTCGGCCACTACACGAAGCAACCTTTCCAGTTGTGACTCATCAAGTATGGTAGGTGTTCCTCCGCCTATGTAAACAGTCTTGACACGAAGACCTAATTTTTTTATAAGTGAAAAAGTTTTAACCACTTCCACTTCAAGCCTTACAAGATAGTCGGGAATTGTCGCCAAAAGTTTCGGAGACGTGTAAGAAACAAATGAACAATAGGCGCATCTGGTGGGACAAAAAGGCACCGATATGTAAACACTGCAATCCTTTTTGTCGGGTGTTCCTATTATTTTCGCTTCGTTTATCGCAACTTCCGTTGCAAGAGACGCCTTCTTCGGAATAACGAAATATTCGCTCGATAACGCCTTTTTAACCCTTGTTTTCGGCATACCGCTTTTGAGCATTTCGGTTGCAACTTTCGAAGGACGTACACCTATAAGCATACCCCACGACGGACGGTAACCGAGTAACTCTCCGCCCGCCTTGATAATAGCCTCGCCTATAACTACCTTTTTGAGTTTGTCAAGTGTAACTCCCTCTTTGTATTCGCTGAATTTTTCGCACTCTGCCGACTTGCCTTCGTGTGAGAGTCTGACGTTTACACGAACTCCGCTTTCTTCTTCCGTCAAGGATAAATCAAGAACAGGTGCGTCGTCACGTTCCTCTTCACTTTCCGAAAAATGTTCTCCGGGAAAGAATATCATACAGAGCATTTGCACGTAATACTGATTAACTTTTCCACTGATATGGACCTTCATAATAAAGTAAAATTCCTTTCTTCGGACAGAGACGGTTAAGCCTTCTTCTTTAAAACCTCACTGTCCATAACAATAGTAACCGGTCCGTTATTTATGAGCGACACTTCCATATGTGCTCCAAAAATTCCGCATCCGACGTGTTTAAGTTCCAAACTCAATAATGATTTAAAATATTCGTAAAGCCTGTTCGCTTCTTGCGGTGGTGCCGAGTTTAAATAATCGGGTCTGTTCCCGTGCTTGTAATTTGCCATTAAAGTAAACTGAGAAATGACAAGTGCCTCTCCGTCAATATCTCTAACCGATAAATTCATCTTACCGCCGTCATCGGAAAAGATACGTAAATTGCATATTTTCTTCGCAAGCAACTCTGCGTCGTTTTCCGTGTCGCCCAAGGCAACACCAAGCAGAATCATAAGACCCTCTTCACACGCCCCGACAGTTTCACCGTCAACCTTGACGCTTGCGTTTAAAACTCTTTGAATTACCGCCTTCATATTAAATCCTCATATCAATTAAGAATATCCACGTGCAACGTTTTCAATTCCGTCAAGGGACTTCAAACGTGACACAATCGAATTGTAGTGATCTATGTTTTTGCAACTGATTTTAACGTTTACAATACATCTTCCGCCGTTACGCTTTTGAGAATTGACCTGCAAAATCGCAACTTTCATATCAGCCAGAGCCACGGCAATATCGGCGAGCATACCTACTCTGTCCTCTGTAAACAGTTGCAGGTGTGCCTCGTATACGTTCTTTGTACTTGACGTGTCGTCATGTACTTCCCACGACGCAGTTTTCCATCTTTCCGAATTTTCACTGTTTTTCTGCCCGTCAATAACGTTGGGACAGTCTTTTTTGTGTATCGAAATTCCGTAACCCTTGGTTACGAATCCTATAATCTCGTCACCGGGTAACGGGTTGCAACATTTTGCAAACTTGACCTGACAGCCGACCTCTCCGTCAACTATGATACCGCTGTTAAATTTGAGGTGCCTCGGTTTGGGAACCGTCTTGACAATCTCCTCTTCCGCCACTGCGGGTACAACCGGCTCCGCCTCTGCGTATTTTGCAACTTCGTCTTTTAGTTTCGACGAAAGTTTCTGAACCGAAATTCCGCCGTATCCCAAAGCGTTGTATAAGTCGTCGGCACACGTAAAACCGAGTTTCAGTGCAATAGCGTCAAGACAATCGTTTTTCTTCTGCTCCGACAGACGAACCGAGAACTTTTTAAATTCCGCATCCGCAACAGAACGACCGACAACAATATTTTCGTCTCTCGTCTCTTTCTTGAACCACTGACGAATTTTCGCTCTCGCCTCGCTTGTCTTGGCAATTTTAAGCCAGTCACGCTTCGGTCCTTTCATCGTGGACGACGTAATTATTTCAACTATTTCACCGTTTTGGACAACCCTGTCAATGGGAGCGATCATACCGTTTATCTTCGCACCCATCATTCTGTTGCCGACAGCGGAGTGTATCGCATACGCAAAGTCAATAATAGTCGCTCCCTGAGGAAGTGATATGCAATCGCCTTTGGGCGTAAAAACGAATACCTCATCGTGGAAAATATCGGTTTTCAGAGCGTTCATAAACTCATCCGGGTCACGTGCATCGTCTTCCGCTTCAATAAGTTTTGATATCCATTCGAGTTTTTTGTCCATCTCTTCTTTCGAGGACGCACCCGATTTGTACTTCCAGTGTGCCGCAATACCGTATTCCGCTATGTGGTGCATTTCATAGGTTCTTATCTGCACCTCAAAAGGTATACCGTTACGACCGATTACCGTCGTGTGAAGCGAACGGTACATATTCGGTTTCGGCGTCGATATATAGTCCTTAAATCTACCCGGGATGGAATTAAACATCTCGTGTATAATTCCCAGAGCGGTGTAACATTCAAGTTCGGTATCAACAATAATACGTAAGGCATAAAAGTCGTATATTTCATCAAAACTCTTGTTTTGATTGTACATTTTCTTGTAAATGCTGTATATGGTCTTTATTCTGCCTTCAAGAGTAAACTTTATATTGTTTTCTTCGAGTTTGTCGGATATCGATTTGGTAATACTTTCTATAAAATTCTTGTTTTGACCGTATTTGCTTTCAATATCTCCCCTAACCTCCGCATATCCGATAGGGTCAAGGTAACGTAATCCGAGATTTTCAAGTTCCTGCTTTATCTTTTGCATACCGAGACGGTGTGCGAGAGGTGCATAAACTTGCATGGTTTCAAGTGCGGTCATTCTGCGTTTCGCTTCTCCCTTTGCGTCAAGCGTACGCATGTTGTGAAGCCTGTCACAGAGTTTTATAAATATTACTCTTACGTCCTTTGACATCGCAAGCAACATTTTTCTGAGATTTTCAATGTGCTGCTCGTCCTTGTCGTCAAATTGCAACGTCACGAGTTTTGTAAGACCGTCAACCAGAATTGCCACGTCTTTACCAAACAATTTTTCTATTTCTTTGAGATTTGTCTTTTCGGAGCAGTCCTCTACCGTGTCGTGCAGCAATGCCGCACATATAGAGTCCGTATCAAGTTCAAGCCCCGCAACTATTTCGGCAACAGCCACAGGGTGTGATATATACGGTTCTCCGCTTGCCCTGAACTGACCGCTGTGAAGTGCGTCGGCGTATTCGAAGGCTTTTTTGATTTTTTCCGTGTCGTATTTTTTGCCTGTCTTGGCAAGCATTTCAAGTAACGGATTTATGTCTGTATGAAGCGTACCGTCATTATACATATTGCCCCTCCCATGTCATATTTTCGGGAAAAGAGCAATATCGCTCTACTTCCCGTATCCCGTGGAAATCATTCTGAAAACTTCCGAATTTTCCACGCTTGTCTTTTTGGCGTTTTTAATAATGTCAAATTCGTATATATTATCGGATAATTCGGAAACGCTTATAACCTCCATATCCAGTAAAATATGCAAAATCAATTTGAGTTTAATGTAATTTATACTGTTTTTCGTGTGTTCGTATACGAGTGAATCGAACGCCCTGTCTGACATAACCCCACGTCCGAGTCCAACTTCATATCTGATTAGTTTGTAAATAAAGGCAATCTCATCACGTGTAGGCACAACGTTCTCCGAACACTTGATTTTTGCACCTCCGAGAATTTCCGCAAGCCTTTGATTTTCTTCGTCTCGTAAAATTTTATAATCCTCTGCGTGCCTGATATCCTGTAATACAAGTTGAAGCGTTTGCTCTCCCCTGAATTCGTTTATGCCCACACGGCATAAGATGTCCACGTGCTCACCCTTGTAAAAATCAAATTTGGATGCCGCAACGCCAAAGCAAACCGCACTTAATCCTTGCCCGTCTCCGCCGAAGAAAATTTTGCAGTGGTTTCCGGCACCGAGCGGTGCAATCCTGTCAATTTCAAGATTTTTCACAAGAAACGTCGGCGTTGAATTTGATACTCCGAACGGTTCAAGCATCTCTATCTCTTTTGCGAGATCCATAGTTAATTGCTCAAACTTCAATTCGCAGTCAACTTCATACCTTATCTTCGTGTCATCCTCGTCAAGTTTTTCTCTTGCATACTCATTTATCTTACGACGGAAAAGTTCCACGTCTCCACGTCTTACCGAAAGCCCTGCGGCAAGTTCGTGACCGCCGAATCTTTGAAGCAATTCACTGCAATATCCGAGTGCCTCGACAAGATTTAATCCTTTTATGCTTCGTCCCGAACCTTTTCCGAGATCGTCGTTGCACTCAAACCCTCTTGTCGCTCCGTCGTATGATATAAGAATTGACGGCAATCCGTATTTTTCGGTTATGCGTGATGCAACTATTCCGATAATACCCTGTTGCCAACTGTCATTGTCAAGCACAATAACCTTGTCATGCTCAAAATCGTGCGACCCGTCTATCATCTTGTATGCTTGCTCGGCAATTTTGTTCTCCTCAATTTGACGTTGAGAGTTTATCTCGCAAAGTTCTCTTGCTTTGAGCATGGCATCATCGTGATTATCACACAAAAGAAGTTCAACCGCCTTGCACGCCGAACTGATACGACCCGCCGCATTTATTCTCGGAGCGAGAGTGAACCCGATAAAACCTGCGTTTATCTTCTTCTTTTTAAGTTTCGTCCTTGCATTTGTCGCAGGACGTGCACTCACGCTTGCAGTCTCAATCAAAGCACTCAGACCCACTCTGTTCGTGTCCTCTATTTTCTTTATGCCCTCTGAAACAATAAATCTGTTCTCATCTCGCAGGGGCATAACGTCAGCAACCGTTCCGATAGATACAAGGTCAAGATACCCGTCGCATATTCTGCGTTCACACTCTTTCATCGACAGTGTATCGCTTACGTATTTTTCATATGCACAAACAAGTTTGAATACCACGCCCACTCCCGCAAGTTCCGCAAAAGGATAATCGCAATCGTGCCTGTGCGGATTTACCACCGCAACGGCATTGGGAATTGACGCATAACATTCATGGTGGTCTGTAACTACCGTGTCTATTCCGATACTCTTTGCATACTCAACTTCGGAATTGGCGGTTATGCCCGTGTCAACGGTTATAATCAGATTTGTTCCGCTTTCACTGAGTTTGTTTATAGCCGATACTGAAACACCATAACCCTCTTTGTCTCTTGACGGTATATAGTAATCTATTATCGCTCCCTGTGATTTAAAGTAAAGATACGCAAGACTCACGGACGTCACACC
Source organism: uncultured Clostridium sp. (assembly GCA_964526505.1). Classification (GTDB taxonomy): domain Bacteria; phylum Bacillota; class Clostridia; order Oscillospirales; family CAG-272; genus SVTX01. The sequence continues at coordinate 43,656 of CAZGJC010000004.1, read as the reverse complement.
GTCCACGTCGTAATCTCCGTAAACGGTTATCTTCTCACCGCAACCTATCGCTTCGTGTATTCTTTTTACGGCTAAATCCATATCTTTCATAAGATACGGGTCATGTAAAACGTCAATGTTTGCGTTTAGGAATTCACGTGCTTCTGTTTCGCAAGAGTATCCCCTGTTGTATATAAGTTCGGCACACACTTCCGATACTCCGAGCAACTTCGACAAAGCCTCAACGCTCTTTCTTGCGTCTGCGTCGCCGATGTATCGAACCGACCATATTTTTTCTTTTTGATTAAAATTCATCTCATCTCCGAGTCCTCATAAACGGTCAAGACATACGTCTTTCCGCACGTATGCCTGACAAAGGACTTTCTGTGTTCCTTTTTATTATTTGTCCGTGTGCGAATTATTTTTTATGTAGTTCGTTTTTCGACACACAGACAATCTTCTCTGTAATTAAACTGTTTTCTTGTATTTTTTGATTATTTCAAGTGCAACTTTTATACCGTCAACCGACGCACTTGTAATTCCGCCGGCATATCCCGCACCCTCACCGCAAGGATAAATATTTCCGTGTCCAATCGCACTCATAACCTCATTTCGCATTATTCGCACAGGAGCGGAGGTTCTTGTTTCCGCACCCGTAAGTATCGCCTCACCGTCTGCAAATCCACGGTATTTTTCATCAAACGAACCGATACCGTATCTTAAATGTTCAACAACAAAATCGGGTAAAACGTTCTCCATACTTGCAAGTTTGCATCTGCCACCCATATAAGTGGGTAAAACTTTGCGGGGTTCGCTTCCCGATTTTCCCGTGAGAAAATCTCCCAACGTTTGAAGCGGTGCGGAATAATCACAACCACCGGCAATATACGCCGCACGCTCAATCTTTCGCTGAAATTCTATCGCTCCGAGAGCGTAACTGCCCTCAAATGCCTCAAAATCATCAGGACGCACCGAAACGGCAATTGCCGAGTTGGAGTTTAAACCGTCTCTTGCATATTTGCTCATACCGTTTACAACAACTCCTCCCTCTTCCGACGCCGCCCCTACAACTTCACCGCCGGGGCACATACAAAAAGTGTAAACACCTCTGTCTCGTCTTGTATCCGATAACGAATATTCTGCCGCGCCGAGAGACGGGCTGCCCGCAAAATCTCCGTATAGCATTTTTTCGATGTCCGTGCGTAAATGCTCGATTCTGACACCTACCGATATCGGCTTCGGAATGACGGAAAATCCTTTTTCTATAAGCATTTTGTATGTATCTCTTGCACTGTGACCGAGTGCTAAGACCACGTCACCGCAGCAAAAATCTCCCTTTGTCGTATGTACGATAACTTTTCCGTCCGATACCTCGTCAAATCCCGTCATTTTGCATCGGTATATGACTTCACCGCCGAGTTTTTGTATTTGAGATAAAATATTGTCCACAACCGTGCGTAACATGTCGGTTCCTATGTGAGGTTTAGCCATCCGAATGATGTCGTCGGACGCTCCGAATTTTCTGAAAGTTTCAAGTACGTAAGCACATTTCGGGTCGTTTATCCGAGTCATCAGTTTTCCGTCCGAAAAAGTTCCGGCACCGCCCGCACCGAATTGAATGTTGCTGTCAACGTCAAGACTTGCACAAGAATAAAACTTCTCTACCGCCTTTACTCTGCCCCATACGTCGTCACCACGGTCAATAATGACGGGTCTGTATCCCTGCTGTGCTAAAATCAAAGCACAAAACATTCCGGCAGGACCCATGCCGACAATAAGCGGTCTTTCCGTCATTTCTCTGTCGCCGTACTCAAACGTCAAATCCGATTCTTCTACTTTTTTCGCCGAAATTTTTTCCAACGCCTTGCGGTCTTTCGCACCGACACCGCCAAACGACGCTTCTACCAAATATACGAGTTTTATATCCGACCTCTTGCGTGCGTCAATTGATTTTTTAAATATTGACAGTTCGTACTTACCGTCAATGCCGGCTCTACTGAGTTTTTTTCGTGCAATCTGTAATACGTCATCCTCCGAGACGTTCGGACTTGCTGAAATTGAACTTATAACGTATTTCTCACTCACGACTCAGACCTCGAATTCGATCCCATTGCTCTCTCGGTTATAACAACCGTCACGGTAACGCTTTCATCAACGAGTTTTACACCCTCCGGATATTTGAATTGCTCTGCCGAAATTGTGTATTCGTATTCTCCGACACCTCTGTCTTCGACGTCAATAACGTAATCCGAAAGTGAATTTAAAATTTCGGGGTCTCCCGTAACGTTGGCGCTTATCGGCAAAACTTCGTATGTATAATTTTGATTGCTTCCGATTGCTTTGATTTTCAACGGTACGAGTGCGGTAACTATCGCATTTATATTCATTTTTCCCGTATCGTAACGTATAGAGCTCAAAGAAACGTCACCGCTGTTTTTCGAACTTATCAACTCTCCTTGATCGTTGTAAAAATCAAGTGCAAGTGCAGAACCGGATATTGTCGTACTCTTGTTAAATTCGCCTTCAAGAACGTACTCCGCTTTCGATATCGTGTCAATCAGTGTTTTCGGACCCTTGATTTGTATCCGGTTTATACCGTCCTCAATCTCATACGAGAGACTGTAACCCGCAGGTTGTTTAATCGCTCCCAATTTTATCTCAATCGGAACGTACGTCTCCGCACTCACGTCAACGTAAACCGACACGGCATCTATATCCATACTGATAAGCGACAAACTCGACCCGTCCGGCAATTCGGTCATAATTTTCTGAGTAGACCAACCCACACTGCCGATTTCGCTGACGTCGATGTATGCGTAATAATCCGATGCGGTATATCTGTTTATATCTCTGTTGTTGCCCTGAACGGTAAGCCTGACTTCCGTCACGTTGCTCGTGGAATATATCGACATACCGTTAGCCATACTTTCCGCACCCACAACGTTGAGTTTGACGTTAAACGTCGTCGTAACGTCGGTTTCATTGATATTCACACAATATATCCATATAATCAACGCAAGTAAAAGACAAACCAATCTCGGAACAATGTCAAGTCTCCTTTTCGACTCATTGGACAAAACAATCTGCTCACGTCCCTTTTTGTCGTATTCTTTTTTGAATTCATATTGCTTCATAAAAAACTCAACTCTCCTTTCCGTCGCCGAAACTTTCGCCTTTTATGCTGTCGGAATTGATTGTATCCGCATTTATGCCGTCAGTGTTCAAATTTTTATCATCATTTACGCCAACCTTGTCGACGTCAACCGAAATATAACCGTCCTCAACCACAGAACTTCCGGTCATAAATCTGTATAAGTCGTCTCGAAGGTCGCTCGAATTGTGACGTCCTCCCTTGCCTATATCCTGATAGTCCCTTTTAAGTTCCTTATTGTTTGCAATAGAGATAATTCCCGTCTCCTCGGAAACCACAACCACCACGGCATCGCTCACCTCCGTAATTCGTACCGCCGCACGGTGTCTCGTGCCGAGACCACGCATCTGACTGTCGTCACGCTCCGAAATATTTTTTGACTTGCTTGATGCCGCCACAATTCTCATATTGCGAATTATCACCGCACCGTCGTGAAGCGGAGACTTGTTTACGAATATATTGCTGAGCAATTGTCTTGAAACCTTTGCGTCAATAGCCACGCCCTCCGTCATTTGCGAACGAAGATGACTTGAACGTTCAAGCACGATTAACGCACCGTCGCCTCTGGCTGATAACTCAAATGCGGCGGCACTTATCTCTTCAACCATGTGAAGAACGTCCGTGTCTTTCGCATCTTTGCGATTTTTTATTTTCCTGATGTAGAGGGACGTTGACCCCACCTCTTCAAGTGCGGCACGTAACTCGGGCTGGAATATAATACATACGACAACAATTCCCACAACGTAGAAATTTTTGAGTATGGAACTTATGGCAGTCATATGCAACAGGTCGCTGACAATATATATAACGATAACCGCCATAACACCGAGTGCCATTCTTCCGACGTGTCTGTCACGTATAAACTTGTACAGCATATATATTAAGCAGGCAAGCAAAAGGATATCCAAAATGTCAGATATGCCCATATGCCTTATGGGAAATACAACGTAGTCATTAAAACTTTCAATCAGCATATCAAAAAATTCAACCAATTTTTCCATAAGTATGACCGTTCCTTTCTTTCACAATCTGCCACGTTCCGCACCTTTGAACGTCACTTTGTGTTCTTTCCTCGTCCTTTTGTAAGCAAATCGTTCTTTATGTCCCATAATTTCTGAGACAAATCGACGTAGTAATTGTGAGGGTTGGTAAATCTTCTTACTTCTTCCCACATTCCCTCAATCTCTTCCTTGTGATGATTTCTGATTTCTTCAAGCGACGGCATATTGTAAATGAGTTTTCCGTCCTTGAAAATCGGAACAAGAAGTTCTTCCGCCGTGTAATTTTCAAGAGTCTTTCTCTTCCACGTGTACTCCGGGTCAAAAATCTCTATCGGCTTTGTATCGTCAACAACTTCATCGTATAAGCAAATGAGGTCCGCCTCAGCCTTGCCCGTGTCTCTTCCACGAAGCCTGTACACTTTTTTGAAATGCGGTGTTGTGATTTTACCGACGTTTTCGCTTATCTTTATCTTCGGTATGATATTTCCGTTTTCATCTTCAACCGCACATAACTTGTAAACCGCACCGAATACGGGATTGCTCTTTGAAGTTATGAGTCGCTCTCCGACTCCGAAAGCGTCGACTTCCGCACCCTGCCTGATTATTTCTCGTATGATGTATTCGTCCAGTGAGTTGGAAACTATAATCTTGCAATCGGTCCAACCTGCCTCGTCAAGCATTTTTCTGATATTTTTGGTAAGATACGTAATATCTCCCGAATCGATTCTGACACCGCACTTCGTAATGCCGAGCGGTTTCAATACCGTTTCAAACGCCTTTATCGCATTCGGCAGACCCGATTTCAATACGTTGTACGTATCTATCAGCAACGTTGCGTTGTTCGGATATATCTCACAGTATGTCTTAAACGCCGTGTATTCGTCGTCAAACATCTGTACCCATGAGTGAGCCATTGTTCCCGATGCAGGCACTCCGTAAACCATATCGGAAATTGCACAAGCCGTAGATGAACATCCTCCGATGTAAGACGCTCTCGCACCGAGTATGGCGGCATCCGCACCTTGAGCTCTTCTCGAACCGAATTCGCTCACCGCTCTGCCTTTTGCGGCACGTGTAATTCTTGCCGCCTTTGTGGCGATAAGTGACTGATGGTTTATCATCAGCAAAAGATAAGTTTCTATAAGTTGTGCTTCAATTGCCTTCGCTCTGACCGTAATGAGCGGTTCTCCGGGGAAAACTATCGTACCCTCGGGAATTGCCCAAATGTCCCCTGTGAACTTAAACGATGCGAGATATTTTAAAAACTCTTCGTCAAAACAGTTTTTCGAACGAAGAAATTCTATGTCATCGGCACTGAAACTCAAATCTTTTACGTATTCGATTATTTGTTCAAGACCGGCAACAACCGCATATCCGCCGTTATCGGGATTATCTCTGTAATAAAGGTCAAAATAAACTATTTTGTCGGCATAACCGCACTTAAAGTAACCGTTGCCCATGGTCATTTCGTAAAAATCAAAAAGCATCGACAAATTTCTGCTTATATCTTTCATTAACGTGTCCTCCGAATGATTTTCAATCCGTAATTCTTTTTTGTCAAAAGACAAAATGCCATTTTTAATTATAACAGATAATGTCCTTTAAAGTCAAGTGATTATTTAAAATATATATATAATATTATAATATTTTTTGTGTTTTTCAAAAAAAATTCCGTATGCACCGTTTCTCTTCCGAAAGAAAGAAAAAATTTAGCATACGGAAATTGCCCGTAAATGAATTTTCGATTTTATACGCCGTATAAATCGTGCTTGGTTCTCTGCTCAAAAAACATCATTTCGAGTAAAATAACCGCAAAATAACACACTACGCCCTCAATCGCCGAAGTGATTATCTGCGACAAAACGGAAAACAACGGAAATCCGGCAAGATACGTCACCATAAAATAGAAAGGCACACTTTGAAGAGTGCTTGTAACGGCAATCACAACACCACTCCAAAAGGCAACTTTCATAATCGGATTTTTCATATTCACAACACCCGATAACGGATAAACCCCGAAATTTTCGGATAGTTCCTCTTTCCCGCTTTCGATAAGTTGTAAATTTCTTTTTTCTTTTGCCGTGACGTATGACGATATGATTTTGTAAGAAATCAAAACAACCGCAAAATATTGCAAAATTTCAAGTAAAAACGGCAATAAGATGACAAATAAATCACCTGCGAGTTCCGAGACGTCAAAACCGTAATTTATCCAGTCCATAGAAAGATTTGCAAAATATTTAAACAGCGTTATGACGCAAAAAATAATCATTGACGCCACACTGCCGCTCAGTCCATACCTGTAAACAGAATAAATCAAAACGGCATAAGACAGCGATATCGCCAAAACCTCTACCGTGTCGTATATAATCTCTATCACCGTGGGTAATGCGGTGTCCGCATAAACAACATCGTTTGCAAATCTTATGGAAAGCGGAACCAGCACAAAACAGTAAAGACAATAAAGTAACGCCATCGTCACCGCAAAAAATATATTTAATCTTTTTTTCAGTTTCAAATTACTATTTTTCAAATTCCTACCTCAAATTCATTTGATTTCCTTAAAAAATTGACCTATTCTCGATATTGCCTCTTTTATGTGTTCCGTCGAATAACAGTACGACGCACGAATAAATCCCTCTCCCGACTCACCGAACGCATTGCCGGGAACAACCGCAACCTTTTTCGAATAAAGTAATCTCTCGCAGAATTCATCACTTGAAAGACCCGAAATTTTAATGGACGGAAATGCATAAAACGCCCCCTTCGGCTCAAAACAGTCCATTCCGAGTTGACGGAAGCCGTTAACCATTATCCTGCGTCTTACGTCGTATTCTTCTTTCATACGCTCAATGTCTCCGTCTCCGTATCTTAACGCCTCGACTGCGGCAAACTGCGAAGTCGTCGGAGCACTCATAATTGCAAATTGATGAATTTTCGTCATCTGACTTATAATGGGTTCGGGAGCGAGAACGTATCCGAGTCTCCACCCCGTCATAGAATAGGTTTTGGAAAATCCGTTTATGACAATCGTTCTCTCACGCATGCCGTCAATCGACGCCAAAGATACGTGATTTCCGTCTCCGTAAGTCAGTTCCGAATAAATCTCATCGGACAGCACACATACGTCGGTATCCCTCAAAACCTCCGCTATACCATCAAGATCGGACTTTTCCATAATCGCACCTGTCGGATTGCATGGAAAAGGAAATACAAGCAGTTTTGTCTTGTCGGTCAACTTCTCTTTGAGTTGCGACGGAGTAAGCCTGAACTCATTTTCCGCTTTGAGTTCCAATATAACAGGTATACCTCCGGCAAGCCTTACCAAAGGCTCGTAACACACGAAACTCGGTTGCGGAATTATTACCTCGTCTCCGGGAGAAACAATTGCACGAATTGCATTGTCTATACCCTCACTTCCGCCGACGGTTATGAGTACCTCCCCCGTGGGATTGTAGTTAAGACCGTATTTTCTCTTTGCAAAATTGCAAACTTCAAGTCGTAGGTCCATAAGCCCGGCATTTGCCGTGTACCTTGTTTTGCTCTGTTCAAGCGACGCAATTCCGGCACTTCTGATATGCCACGGAGTCGGAAAATCAGGTTCGCCCACGCCGAGGGATATGACCCCCTCCATGCTGTTTGCAATATCAAAAAACTTTCGTATGCCCGATGGCTTGATATCTTTGCAAACCGTGGGGTTCAAAATCTTTTGATAATCAATCATAAGGAGTATGCCCCTCTGTCGTCGCTCTGCGTACTTACAAGTTCAACGTCAAGTTCCTTGTATCTTCTAAGAACAAAGTGCGTGGCTGTCGATGTAATTTCCTTTTTCGTTGCAAGTTCTTTTGAGACGAACATAGCGACCTCTTGGAACGTTCTGCCTTTAACGATAACGCAAAGGTCATACGTACCGGACATAAGATATACGGATTCAACCTCGCTGTATTTCATTATGTCCTCCGCCACTTTTTCAAACCCGTATTTGTCCTGCGGTATAACTTTGAGTTCGATAAGAGCGGATACACACGCATTGTCAAGTTTTTCCCAGTCGATAACGGTTTTGTAACCCCTTATAAGACCTGCATTTTCGAGTTCTTTTATATTCTCTTCCACAACGCCCGAGTCAAGTCCCGTCATGACCGAAAGTTCTTCAAGCGTGTACCGTGCGTTTTTGGCGAGTAAATTTAAAATTTGAATATTCATATTAAGCCTCAATAATCACCTTTAAAAACAAATACTCGGGGTCACCCCCAAGTAAGTCTGTATATGAAAGACCCTTCCGCCCGTCAAAAGTCACAGGCGGAAGGATTGTATTTCCGAAAATCAGATGTATTTCTTTACGATGTCGCTTGCTTCCTCTACGGGGATAGAAGATGTCATAACGATGTTTACGCCAACCTTGTTGGAAAGTTCGTCGATTTCCTTTACAAGCGTGTCGAATTCCGATATATCGTTGTTTGCGATTTTGAGTGCGGAATCAACGAAAACGTCGGTTACGTCGTGGTTGCTTGCAAGAATACCGGCAATGAATCCGTAAAGTGCGTCTGCGTCAAAAATAAGATATTCGTTAGTATTTATAAGTCTTACGCTGTATTTAACGTCAAAACGAAGTCCTGTACCCTTTTCAATACAAACAACAGTTCCCTGTGACTTTTCAGCCGCTTCGTTTACTGTGTTGATAAGGGCTTTCGTTTTTCCTGTACCTTTAACACCGATAATAAGTTTCAACATAACTTAACCTCCTCGCCGTGCCTGCACGACTTTATATAAAATAATTTTAATTTTCCATACCTTTAACCAAAACGTTTCGGTTCTCGGAGATGTTTTTTATATTATAACACAAAAAACTCTTTTTTTCAAGTGCTATATTGCAATTTGTTTGATTTTTTACAATTATTTGAGACGACTTTCGAGTTCGGCTTTCATATCCTCGTAACCCGGTTTTCCGAGCAGTGCGAACATATTCTTCTTGTATGCCTCAACACCGGGCTGGTTGAAAGGATTAACGCCGAGCATATATCCCGAAATCGCACAGGCAATCTCAAAGAAATAAATAAGATATCCGGCACTGTACGCACTTCTGTCGGCAACTTCGATAAGAATATTGGGAACACCGCCGTCTACGTGTGCAAGCAAAGTTCCCTGCATTGCAAGTTTTTTAACCGTGTTCAAATCAACGTTTGCCACAAAATTAAGCCCGTCGATGTTTTCCTCATCATAGGGAATTTCAAACGACGCACCCGTCTCATTAAACGAAATTACCGTTTCAAACAGGTTTCTCATTCCGTCCTGAATGTACTGACCGAGCGAATGCAGGTCTGTTGAGAATATGACGGACGCAGGGAAAATTCCCTTCAGGTCCTTGCCCTCGCTCTCACCGTATAACTGCTTCCACCATTCGCTGAACATTCTCGCAAATTCTTCGTATCCAGCAAGTATTTCGGTGTTTTTGCCCTTGTTGTATAAAATATTTCTTATTGCCGCATATCTGTAAGCGTCGTTCTTCTCTATGTCGTTTATCGAATATGCAACTCGGGCGTCAGCCGCACCACGCATAAGTTCGTCAATGTCAATTCCGGCAACGGCTATCGGAAGAAGACCAACCGCCGTCAAAACCGAAAATCTTCCGCCAACGTCGTCCGGAACAACGTAAGTGTCGTATCCCATGCGATCCGCAAAACCTTTGAGAGAACCCCTTGCTTTGTCGGTAGTAACAAAGATTCTCTCTCTTGCACCGTCAATTCCGTATTTGTCTTCAAGCATCTTTCTGAACACTCTGAATGCAACGGCAGGCTCCGTGGTAGTACCCGATTTGGATATTACGTTTATGCATACGTCACGACCCTCGCAAATTTCGAGAAGTTCCGAAAGCGATGACGCACTGATGTCACGACCGGCAAAATAAATATCGGGAGTGTTCTTTTTTAAATTGTTATAATTCGGAGATTTGAGCAATTCTATAACCGCTCTTGCACCGAGATACGAACCTCCGATACCTATAACTATGAATACATCACAATTCTTTTTTATCTTTTCTGCGGCGACTTTTATGCGACCGAATTCTTCTTTGTCATAGTTTTCGGGAAGATCTACCCAACCGAGAAAATCGTTTCCCGCACCGCTCCTGTTTCTGAGTTGTTCGTGTGCCATATCTACAAGAGGACGTATACAAGCATACTCTCCGTCCCCCACAAAATTCGCAAGATATTTGTCATTTAATTTTACAGACATTTTCATAGTCCTTTCCGTGCATCGCACTTCCGAGTTTATATGTCAATTATAACACAAAACATAGGTTTTTTCAATAGATTTACCGTAAAATACGATATATAAATATACACAAATTATTTAAGAAAATATCGTGAAATAGCCCTCAAAAGAAGTTCAAAATAACCAATCTTGTCTACGTTTTCAACAGACAGTATATTCACACTTCCTATCTCCCTCTCTCCGATAAAGTAACTTACCCGTCCTATAACCTCTCCCTTTGCCAGAGGTGCAGATAAATCATCTTCTAAAATTATCTTTTTTGATATTTTCTCGGCATATCCCTTAGGTGCCAAATATTCGAAATCTTCATATTCGGCACGTATATATTTTTCAAACGCTCCGAGTATCGGCACGTCCGTTATCTTTTCACCACGTGAGACGTAAACTTCATATTTTGCAAATCCCCTGTCAAGCAAAGTCGTCGCAATTTTATTTCTCTCGTCTCTGGTTGACGCACCCATAACCACACATATAAGCGACGTTTCTCCACGCTTGGCAGTGGCACTTATGCAAAATCCCGCTTTGTCTGTCGATCCCGTTTTCAGTCCCGTGCAACCGTTGTAAAATTTAACAAGCCTGTTTGTGTTTGTAAGCCCGAACGCACCGCCTCGAATGGTATCCATCCATATCGAACTGTACTCCAAAATTTTCTCGTGACGTATGAGTTCACGTGACATAATCGCAATGTCCTTTGCACTTGTCTTGTGATTTTCAACAGAATCGTCAAGCCCGTTTGTGTTTTCAAAATGCGTGTTTTCCATTCCGAGTTCTTTCGCTCGTGCGTTCATCTTCCCCACAAACGACTCCTCACTGCCCTCGCAAAACTCCGCCAATGCACAAGCGGCGTCGTTTGCGGACGCAATAATCACGCTTTTGAGCATATCTTCAACCGTCATTCTCTCCCCGACTTCAAGGAAAATTTGAGACCCTCCCATTGATGACGCTCTCTCACTTGTCACCACCATGTCATCAAGTTTGATTCTGCCCTCGTCTATCGCTTCCATAACAAGTAAAAGCGTCATAACCTTTGTAACCGACGCAGGAGTCAACGCTTCGTCCGCATTTTGGGAATATATTATTTTCCCCGTGTTTGCCTCCATAAGAATTGCACTTTTGCAGTCAAACTCCGCACTCTCAACTTCGCCGTCCGCATCACCGGCGTCGCCGTTTGATATAAGCACTGCGTCGCTTATAATATTGTAACCCGTGGCATTTGCCGAAAAAGAAAACAGTAAAAGTGCAAGTAAAACACAAATAATCTTGTATGCCATAATAAAAAAATCGCTCCTCTCCATTATCTGCATAATAGTATGAGAAGCGATTGTGTTTTATGATTTTTTTGACTTTTTCCGCTTGCTTTCGGCGTAATATTTTTTTATGTAGTCAAACGTTTCCGACTCTCCACGCTCGGAGAGCATAATCATCCAATATTCAAGTAAATCTGCGGTTTCGGGATGCATTTTTTCCCTTGCACCGCCGTTTTTGTAGTAGTCGAGAGCGGAACGGTCGGTATAATTTTTTCCTTGATAAATTTTACAAGCCGCCACTCTGTCGCAAAACATCTCCATAACGTACCTGACGGGCATCTTTATCGGACCGTATTTTCTTGTTGCCATATCAATGTCACGCCAATATTCAAAATGATGCTTGTTTCTGCCCTTGTGATGAAGCCATGCCTCAGAGTAACCGTTTATCTCTCGTGCGTGGGAATTCGGGCTGTACGTCCCCACAAAATTTTTTGCACCCTCTATAAATTCCGTAGGTGAATATTTTGATAAATCGTGAAACAGCCCCTGAAAACCTATTCCCACTTTAAAACAGTGAATTATTACCTTGTGCCTGTGCCGTGTGATTGTCCTGAAATGTTTTATCGGGTGTGCGTGAGTTTTAACAACACCGCCACGTCCTGCGGAATATTCTTCACTCGCCATTCCAAGCAAAATCTTTTTTGCCGTTCGGTATTTTTCAACTCTCTCTTTCGAGCCGTCGTCTGTTTCTCCGCCAATCCTCGTAAGATCCGAATTGTGTTCGAGATCCGCAAGTTTAACTCTTCGTGCAAGCGAATTTTTCCCGACTCTGCGTATATAATCAAAATAATCTTCTCCCGATTTTCTCGTAAGTAACTCTACCGCATTGCAAACCTCGGCAGAGAATTCCTCTCGCAAAAAATCAATACTCACGTCGGTGTCCTCAATCAGATCGTGTAGGAGAGCCACAAGCGTCGAGTCCTCATCCCTCATCTGTTCGGCAACGTGAAAAGGATGATACACGTAAGGCACCCCTGCCTTGTCCACCTGCCCACCGTGTGCGTCGTATATCAATTTCATCGCTTTTTTTGTCCGCTTGGTATATATCATAAACACTTTCTCCAAACACTTTTAATTATTTTCCGAAAGACTTTTGCAACTCCGAAAAATCAATAATTTCAAGCCCGAATCTTTCGACTATGCTCTCCGCACGCTTGATGTTTTTCTCATCATAGACATCAAGCGGCGTGTGTGCGTCCGCTCCTATGATAGACGTACATCCGATCTCCCCTGCAATTCTCCAAAAATCTGCGTTGGGATAATTTCTTCCCTCACGCAAACCCAAAACGTTTACTTCGAGCGGTACGTTGTGATTCTTTGCAAAAACACAAAGCCTCCGCATCTCTCGCTCATACGTTCCCACGTCTCCGTCAAAGTTGAATAAATCGGGATGAGCCAAATACAAAAACTTGCCGGTCGATATTCCATCCGTAACTTGATCGACGTACCTTTTCAGTTGTCTCTCATCAGAACATACCCCTGAACAGTATATGTCCCCCTCCTCGTTTCCGAGTGCATGCTGACCGAGCAGTAAATACTCGTATGGATATTCGGATATAAAATCAATCATTTTCGGAAATACGTCTGGATAATATTCGGCCTCGAATCCTATACGTATCTTTATGTCCGACGCATACTCACGTCTTAAATTTTCCAAAACGTAAAAATATCCGTCAACCTCGCCGGGCTTCATACGAAAATATGAATAGTAATCTCCGCCAAACGGCATGGGTACGTGGTCGGCAAATCCGAACTCGCAAATCCCTGCCTTAACGGCATTTTCTATATACTCCCTCTCTTCACCCGATGCGTGATTGCACCTGTACGTGTGATTGTGATATGAATATTTCATATTTTCGCCTCTTTCCATACGCTTACGAATCCTTTCCGTAATCTTTCCCAAATGCCAAGCAAACGAGAAAACCGCCTTGTTTACTTTTTAAGCCACTTTTTCAAATAACACCCCGTATACGACCCGTCAACTTCCGCAACCTCTTCGGGCGTTCCCTCGGCAACAATCCGTCCACCGCCGTCGCCCCCCTCGGGACCTAAATCAATTATATAATCCGCCGTCTTTATAACGTCAAGATTGTGTTCGATAACAAGCACCGTATTGCCTGCGTCGCATAAACGCATAAGCACTTGTAGAAGTTTCGCCACGTCGGCAGTGTGTAGACCGGTCGTCGGTTCGTCAAGTATATAAATCGTCTTGCCAGTGCTTCGCTTTGAAAGTTCCGTCGCAAGTTTAACTCTTTGTGCCTCACCGCCCGAAAGCGTGGTAGACGACTGCCCTATTTTAACGTAACCCAAACCGACGTCGTAAAGCGTTTGTAACTTTCTCTGTATTTTCGGCAATCCGTCGAAGAAAGTTATTCCCTCCTCAACCGTCATATCGAGTACGTCGAAAATATTTTTGTCCTTGTACTTTACTTCAAGCGTGTCTTTGTTGTATCGTTTTCCTTTGCATATGTCGCAAGTTACGTATACGTCAGGCAGAAAATGCATTTCAATGCACTTTACGCCGTCGCCCTCACATGCCTCGCAACGACCGCCTTTTACGTTGAACGAAAATCTTCCCGACGTGTAGCCTTTCGCTTTTGCGTCTCTTGTCTGTGCAAATAACTCTCTTATATCCGTAAATAAACCCGTGTACGTTGCGGGATTGGAACGTGGAGTTCGTCCTATCGGACTTTGGTCGATGCATATAACCTTGTCGAGATTTTCAAGACCTTCGATTCCTTTGTTTTTGCCCGGGTAAGTAATTGCACGATTGAGTTGGTTTGCGAGTTTCGGATAAATAATACCGTTTACCAGCGACGACTTGCCCGAACCCGAAACACCCGTAATACATACAAAACACCCGAGCGGTATCTTTACGTCAATACGTTTGAGATTGTGTTCTTCCGCACCCAAAACAGTGAGGAACGCACCGTTTCCGGGACGTCTGACGCTCGGAACCTCTATTTTCTTTCTGCCCGAAAGATACGCACCCGTAAGAGAATTTGGATTTTTCTTGACCTCTTCCGGCGTTCCCACGGCAACAACTTCACCGCCGTGAATACCGGCACCCGGACCGACGTCAACAATGTAGTCCGCCTCTTCCATAGTCTCCTCGTCATGCTCGACAACAATAACGGTATTTCCTATGTCACGTAAGCGTTTGAGTGTTGCTATAAGTTTCGAGTTGTCTCTTTGGTGCAGACCTATACTCGGCTCGTCGAGTATATAAAGCACACCCACAAGCGACGAACCTATTTGAGTTGCAAGCCTTATTCTTTGTGCCTCACCGCCCGAAAGCGTTCCGGCTTTTCTTGAAAGAGTCAGATATTCAAGCCCGACGCTGACAAGAAATCCGAGCCTTGCCCTTATCTCTTTCAATATCTCCTTCGCAATTTCCGCTTCTGTCGAAGTCAGTTCAAGCGAATTTATAAAATCAAGTGCGTCGGATACCGACTTCGAGCAAAAATCGTGTATGTTGACCCCACCAACGGTCACCGCAAGCGACGTTTGATTTAATCTCTGCCCTTTGCAATATACGCAAGGTGCCTCTTCAACAAACTGTTCGTAGTATTCCGCCGACGTTCCCATTGACATTCTCTGTTCTATCATGGGTATAACACCGTCAAAAGTCGCAAGTCGCCTGTGTGCCTGACCGCCGAAATACCTCACAACGTCGTATTTTTCGTCTCCGCTTCCGTACATCAATACGTCGTATGCCTGTTTTGAAAAATCTTTTATCGGCGTGTTCAAGTCAAATCCGAAACGCTCGCCAACCGCCAAAAACAGCGGACCGTTCCAACTTTCGTCCTCCAAAGACTTAAATCCGTTTACGTTTATCGCACCGCCCCTGAGCGATAATTCTCTGTTGGGAATTACCCTGTCAATCGCAATTCGTCTTGTTTCTCCGAGACCCGAACAATGAGGACACGCCCCCTGCGGATTGTTAAAAGAAAACATTCTCGGTTCAAGTTCGGATGCGGAAATGCCGTGTTCATCGCAAGCGTATGACTGCGAAAAACTCATCTCCTTACCCTCACCGCCGTCCCTCGGCAAAGTAACTACGAGTAACCGCCCGTCAGCCTCGGATAACGCACTTTCCACCGAATCCGCAAGACGTGAACGTATGCCGTCCTTCATAACAAGCCTGTCCACAACTATCTCAACGGAATGTTTTTTGTTCTTGTCAAGTTTAATGTCTTCCGTTAAATCGTATATGCTTCCGTCAATTCTGACACGTGCATATCCGCTCTTTTTTGCGTCCGCAAGTACTTTCTCGTGCATGCCCTTCTTTTCTCTCACCACAGGTGCAAGCACCATAAAACGCTCACCCTCTGGAAGTTTCAATATGCGTTCTATTATGCTGTCAACGCTCTGCCTGCTTATTTCTTTCCCGCAAACGGGACAGTGAGGTATACCTATGCGTGCATACAGCAAACGCAAATAGTCGTATATCTCGGTAACCGTTCCGACAGTCGAACGTGGATTTTTCGAAGTCGTTTTCTGATCTATCGAAATAGACGGCGAAAGCCCTTCTATAACGTCAACGTCGGGCTTGTCCATCTGACCGATGAACATTCTCGCATAACTCGAAAGCGACTCCACAAATCGCCTATGCCCCTCCGCATATATTGTATCAAAAGCAAGCGATGACTTACCCGAACCCGAAAGACCCGATAAAACCACAAGTTTGTCTCTCGGAATGTCCACGTCTACGTTTTTGAGATTGTGAACTCTCGCTCCTCTTATTACGATATCCTGTGCCATATTTTTTATATTAATCTCCATTCCAACGCCGTGCGGTGGCACAAATAATGTCGGTGAATTTTGCCATACGGCAAAATTCGTGCGTGAAACAGTGGATTTAACTGTTGGACGGATGAAACTTTCACGCTATCCTCTTTTACTTGTGACCTGTCACTTTTCTTCACTTATTCTCTTGATTTCATCTCTGAGATAAGCCGCCTTTTCAAAATCAAGCCGTCTTGCGGCATTCTTCATTTCGACCGTCATCGAAGCGATGAGTTTTTCCCGTTCTTGTGCGGTCATCTTCTTTTTAACCTTTTCGGATTTCTTTTTGGACGTATCTTCTACGGCTCCTATGTCTATAATGTCACGTACACCTTTTACGATTGTCTTGGGGACTATACCGTGTGCTTTGTTGTACTCGGTCTGAATTTTTCTGCGTCGATCGGTCTCACGTATTGCACCCTCCATCGAACGGGTTATTTGATCGGCATACATTATAACTCTTCCGCCCGCATTTCTTGCGGCACGACCAACCGTCTGAATAAGCGACCTCTCCGCACGCAAAAATCCCTCTTTGTCTGCGTCGAGAATGGCAACCAGTGAAACCTCGGGAATGTCAAGACCCTCTCTCAATAAGTTGATGCCGACAAGAACGTCAAAAACGCCGAGACGTAAATCACGTATTATCTGCATACGCTCCATGGTGTCGATATTGTGGTGAATGTATCTTACCTTTATCTCGTTGGTTTCCAAATATTCCGTCAAATCCTCGGCCATTTTCTTTGTAAGCGTCGTGACAAGCACTCTCTCACCCGACGCCACAACCGCCTTTATCTCACCTATCAGGTCGTCTATTTGCCCTTCAATCGGACGTACTGTTATTTTCGGGTCTACAAGACCCGTGGGTCTGATAATCTGCTCAACCGTTTGAGACGAATTTTCCGCCTCGTAATCACCGGGAGTTGCGGAAACAAATATCGCCTGATTTATTTTGCTTTCGAATTCTTCAAAATAAAGCGGTCTGTTGTCGTATGCCGACGGAAGCCTGAACCCGTAATCCACAAGATTTTTCTTTCTTGCCGTATCTCCTCCGCTCATACCTCTGACCTGCGGTAAAGTTACGTGCGACTCGTCCACGAACATAATAAAATCTTTCGGAAAATAGTCAAGTAACGTGTATGGCGTAGACCCTGCCGGTCTGCGTGCGAGAATGCGAGAGTAGTTTTCAACGCCGGAGCAAAATCCAACTTCTCTGAGCATCTCCACGTCATATTTCACACGCTCGCTTATCCTTTGTGCCTCAATAAGTTTTCCTTCCGATTCAAAGTATTTGACACGGTCGTACATCTCATTCATAATATCCGATATTGCCGCCTCACGCTTTTCGTCGGATACCGCATAGTGCGTTGCGGGATAAATCGCCACGTACGAAAGAATTCTGAAAAGTTCCCCCGTAACAACGTTTATCTCCGATATTCTGTCTATCTCATCATCGAAAAATTCAATTCTTATTGCCTTGTCATCCATGTTTGCGGGGATTATCTCCAACGTGTCTCCCTTTACCCTGAAACTGTCTCTGACAAGACTCATATCGTTTCTTGTGTAGTTTATCGACACAAGTTTTTCGATAAGATCCTCTCTCGACATAATCGTTCCGGGACGCAAAGCCAATACAAGACTCTTGTACTCATCGGGTTCACCGAGAGAATATATACACGAAACAGAGGCTACGATAATAACGTCTCTTCTTTCAAATAAAGCACTCGTAGCCGAATGACGAAGCCTGTCTATTTCATCGTTTACCAGTGCGTCTTTTTCAATATACATATCTTTCCCGGGGATGTACGCCTCAGGCTGATAGTAATCGTAATAAGACACAAAATATTCCACGGCATTGTCCGGGAAAAATTCTCTGAATTCCGAACATAACTGAGCCGCAAGAGTTTTGTTGTGTGCGAGGATAAGCGTCGGACGATTGATCTTTTCTATGACGTTTGCCATCGTAAACGTCTTTCCCGATCCCGTAACACCGAGTAGCGTCTGCATACGGTCACCACGTAAAATTCCACGCACAAGACCGTCAATAGCCTCCGGCTGGTCACCGGAGGGCTTGTATTGACTTTTAAGAACGAATTTATCCATTAAAAACCTTTCTTTCCCGATTATTCGGCGTCGGTCTCAATAGGTGCATCTTCCTTTGCTTTTTTTGACGCCTTTACGTAAGATATAAGTGAAATAACAAAAGACAAAACCGTAAGTGATATAATAACTATTCCCACAATTGTCAAAAGTACGTTGATTATCGCATCTGCCGCACCCAAAATAGCGGGAAGAAATACTATTAAAATCGCACCGATAAGTATTCTGAGCCATTCTTCCGAAAGTTGCTGTTTCCACGACGGAGCGATTATAATTCTTATTATCGGCAAAGCGATAAGATATACTGCAAGGAGAATTGTTATTATGGTCGAAACTATCGAATTCTGGTATACTGCCATAACAATACCCAAAACCATCGCAATGCCCGAAACTATAACGTCAAATAATCCGCCTTTTTCCTTGATATTGACAATGCCTCTGATAAGCGGAGCAACGTTCGTGACCGCTATAATAATACCCGTTACTATAAGTATCCATCTGATAATCGTGTCCGCTCCGAGGGAAGCCAAAAACAGTACAAGTCCTCCGAAAAGAAGTCCGAATACAAGAGAAATAATAATTTCCGCCAAAATGTTGTTCTTAATTTTTGAAGTCATTTTCTTAAATTCCTTTCAAGTTTAAATTTAATGATTTTATATAAGCCAAAGCGTCGGGGTGTATTTGTTCTTTCAGCGATTCAAAATCTCCCCGTGCCAAGTCTATTCTGATTTTTGTGGAACTCAAAGAAGAAAATCTCTCTTCCGACGGCATAAAAAGTGCCTGAGCGTGTGGATTGTGTTCCCTGTTCCATTTTGCGTGCTTCATCTCGTATTCAAAATCCTCGCAATTCCGCACACCTCTTATAACTGCGACAATATCGTATTCGTCACATAAATCAATAAGCATACCGCCGTAAATTATCGGCTCTGCGTTTTTTATGTGGGATATCGACTTCTTCACTATTTCGAGCCTTTGTTCGGGCGTAAACATATAAGCGTCTTTCGATACCAAAGTCGAATCGTACTTTGCCGAATCGTTGTTCATAACCGCAACGTATATCTTGTCAAACATGTGCGACGCTCTCTCAACAATATTTACGTGTCCCTGTGTCATCGGGTCAAAACTCCCGGGGATAAGTGCATTCATAAAATACCTCCGAAAAATATGTCAACACGTCGCCTTTAATGCGAGAAGCGATATATGTGCCATACCGAATTTTTTGTGCTTTATCTCCTCAAAAACGTCACGTGCCTCGGAGCAAGAATCGAAAATATCAGCCTCTTCGCTTTCGCATACCAATAGCGACGACGGCTTCAACATTCCCGAATTGTATAATTCATATGCGATTTTCGAAGCGGTGCGTAACGCATACGGCGGATCTATAAACACTATATCGTACTTCCTGCCACCGTTTCGTTTTATAAAATCAAATGCGTCTGACACAAATATTTCAGCATTGTCCGAAAGTCTTGTTTTCGTTGCATTCGCTCTTATAACCTTTACAGCCTCAGGCGACTTGTCAATAAACGTTGCCAAATTTGCCCCACGTGATAACGCTTCGAGTCCCATCTGACCCGAACCCGCAAAAATATCAAGTACGTCTCTTCCCTCTATGTCAAAGCAAAGCATGGAAAATATAGCCTCTTTGCTCCTCTCGCTCGTGGGTCTTGTTGCGTCTCCGGGAAGCGTCTGTAAATGTATCCCCTTGGCTGACCCGGTAATTATTCTCATCATAATTATCTTACCTGTTTTTTAGATTCAAAATATTCTTTAATGCTCTCTGCCTGCTTTTGAGTAATACCCGAAACAGACGAAAGTTCTTCAATACTTGCCGCTCTGACTCCCGATAAACCGCCAAAGCGTTTCAGTAACGCCTTTGCTTTTGCGTCACCTATTCCTTTAATGTTGGTCAATGACGATTTTTGAAGAGTTTTTCGCTTTGCCCCCTCCATTTTGGATACGGTGTATCTGTGTACCTCTTCTTGAATTTTGTAGATAAACACAAATACCGAATTTTCTTTTGCAATGCTTATCTCTCCGTTTTCATCACATAACGCTCTCGTTTTGTGAAAATCATCCTTCACCATTCCGTATACGGGAATGTAATTTATGCCCTTTTGACGCATAAGTTCTTTTACGACCGAAACGTGTCCTCGACCACCGTCAAGTAATATCAAATCAGGTGCTTTGGAAAACGACCCGTCCGTATCGCTCAGTCTGTCAAGTCTCCTGCCTATAACCTCGCACATAGACGCATAGTCGTCAGTCGTATCCTGAACACTCTTTATCTTAAAACTTCTGTAATCCGACCGTTTGAAAGCACGTCCCTCGGTAACAATCATGCCCGCCGTTATGTGCTCTTTTCCTATGTTGGATATATCGTATGCTTCAATTCGCTCGGGATAAGTTTCAAGACTTAACAATTCAGCCAACCGTGATAGGACTTTTTCGTCTTTTTCGTTTTCGATTTTGTAAAGTTTTGCTTGCTCCTTGGCATTGTCTCTCGCCATATCGCAAAGCATTTTGCTGTCTCCACGCTCGGGAGTTCTTATCTTCACACGATGCGACGTGAGTGACGTCAGATAATCGGAAAGCATTTCGCTCTCTTCATTCTCCATTTCAAAAGACAGCAGAATACTTTTCGGTATATATTCCCGTTTGAGATAATGTTCGCAAATAAAACTGCTCACGTTGCTCTCATCGATAATCCTGTCCGCACCGAAAGTATAATCGCTCTTGTCGGTAACCGCACCGTTGCGTATATATAATACCGAAATTGACGTACATACGTCGTCCGAATACAGTGCGATAATGTCGTGTTCGGTCTCCGGTGATGCCACAACTTTTTGTTTTTGACTCAACCGTTCAAGTGCATTTATCGTGTCTCTGCACTTTGCCGCCGCTTCATATTTTTCGCAGTCGGAGAGCCTGTACATCTCCTCTGTAAGTCCCCTTATAACCGCCGACGTGTTTCCACGAAGTATGTCAACCGAATACTGTATCTTGTCCGCATATTCCTCTTGCGTTACACGCCCCGTGCATACTCCGCAGCATTTGCCCATCTGATAATATACGCAAGGTCTGTCACGACCTATATCACGTGGAAAAACTCTTTTGCAAGTCGGAATACCGAGTGTTCCCGATAGTGCGTTTATAACCGAATAAACCGTTGATACACCCGAGTAAGGTCCGAAATATCTTCCCTTGTCCGTATCACGTTTTCTCGTCATAATCAGGCGTGGATATTCCTCATCTGTAATTTTAATATACGGATACGATTTTGCATCTTTCAGACGAATGTTGTATTTTGGCGAATATTGCTTTATCAGCGTGTTTTCAAGCGTCAATGCCTCTATTTCCGTGTCGCACACAAAGTATTCGAAATCCTTTACGGACGACACCATTTTTTGCGTTTTTATATTTTTCTCTCCGGCACGGAAATATTGTGTCACACGATTTTTGAGTTTGCGTGATTTTCCGACGTATATAACCCCTCCGCCAAAGCCTTTCATTATATACACTCCGGGTCGCATGGGGAGAGTATTCGCTTTTTCGAGCAGTCTTTTTAAATCTTCGCTTGTCTGTGGCAATTTACCCTCTCCTTTCCGAATATCGAAAAACGGCACGATGACGTAAATAGTCCTCGTGCCGTTTTTATTCATCTTAATTATTCATTAAAGCCTGAGCCTACAAGTGTGGCAAGTCCTTCAAGTGCCGCATCTTCGTCCTGTCCGTCCGCAATAAGAGTAATTGTCATTCCCTTAGCGATACCGAGCGAAAGAACTCCGAGCAAACTCTTCGCATTTACCTTGCGGTCGTCCTTTTCAACGTATATGGAACACTTGTAGCAATTTGCCTTTTGGATAAAAAATGTTGCCGGTCTTGCGTGAAGACCACTGTCATTCATTATAACTACTTCACGGGTTTTCATACATATCTCCTCTATTTGCAGGCAAATAACTTAGCCCTGTATTTGATGTTTGCGTGCCATTGAAAACTTTCACCTGTACGCAAGGCACAGATTGCACTATATAAAGTATAACAAAAATCAAATGCAAAATCAAGAGTCAATATGAAGTAATTTCCCCAACACCAAGCGTTATATTTGTTGCATAATACACAAATTTCCCATCAATATCAGACTCAATTTCAAATTAAAATCGACACGTTTAGGTCTTTATTTCTTACTTCCGTCAATAAATCCCTTTATAATAATAGTAAATTCGGCGTCGTCTGTGTAGACGTCAATAACACTTCCCACGGTGATATTTATACCCTCCACCGTGTAATATTCTCCTTCATTACTCTTTTCGGTGTTTCCGTTTAATTTTATTTTCCCTTCAAAATCGGTTTTTTTGTAGTATACGGCTGACTCGGATATTGCCTCTTCCGTGCCGTTTTCTCCGATTGTGCTGTCCGCCTCCCCACTCGTCTCTGTCTCCGACGAATAAAGTGCATCTTTTACGACGGAATCCGCACTTTTGTAAATATATCCGAATAACTCGCCCGATGATTTGATGTAAACCTCATCACCGTCTTTGAGATATTTCTGCAAACTGTCATATTCGTCCGTGCAATCGAAAATCACCGTGTAAACGGGATTATCCTTGTTTGTGTCAATCGACGATTTTTTGGAAATCTTGTATACAACCGTTCCGATAAGAACCAATATCAAAAGGATAACAAAAACGTCAAAAGCGTTAAATGAATATTTTCTCTTTTTCTTGGTTTCGCTCATTTTAATGGTCCCCCTTGCCGATTTCGACAATCGCTATGCGGAATTTGTCGCCAAGTGAAAATACGTTGTACTCTCCGCCAACGGCAATTCTCTTTCCGTCCGCAAAATACCCTTCACCACGTTTAAATTGAGTTTTCAACTCAACTACCGACACAACCTGAATATCTCCGTTTCTATCCGTTACACTTGTGCTCTTTATTTTTCCAAAATAAATCGCACTGTCTCCCGACGTGTAGTATAATTCTCTGCCGTCAAGCGAAAAATCCTCGTCGCCGATATTTTCGTCGGCACCGCCGTAAAGACCGGTCAAACTCTCGCCACTGATAATAACCGTGTATTCAATGTCCGCTTCCGTATACCCCGTCATAACGTAGTGACGCAGTAAAAAATACGCTCCCACGATTACCGCCGCCACAAAAAGAATAACAAAAATCGCAACCGCAATATCGACTGCAGGCGGAATTTTTCCGCTCTTCCTGTCCTGACGCTTTTTCTTCCTGTCATTCCTTTTGTCGTTCAATATCTCCGCAATTTCCGTCACACCGACGTCAATTCGCTCGGAACCGGATTTCTTTTTGTCAATATATTTCAAGTTCCTTTTTTCTATTGGGGAACCGCTTTTGTTGTCTTCCATTTGCAAACTCCTCTCACCTGTCGTTTGTATTATAACCTTATGCTTACGTCCGCACAATCACACTCGCACGCCTCTCTGAGTCGCTTTTCATCTTCTACCGACCTACCGAACCTTGCGTAACCGCAAAGCAATGCAACCAAAGTCCAGAATAAATAAAACGTACGCATATCAGCCCATAAATTAACTCTCATTCCCAAAATGAGAACCGAAATCAATCCGCATGAAAGTGCCAAAACGTATCTGCGTATGATTTTATCCGTCGATATCAACACGTATCCGACGGCACTCTTTAATACGTAGAAAATAAATATCGCAAATACCGCAATACCGCCTATTCCGGACCAACATATTATCTGGGTGTAAAGATTTTGCGGTGCGACAACGTTTTGTACGGTATCAGACGAATAAGCGAAAAACGTCTCCGTAAATGCGTCCTCCCCGACTCCTATTCCGCATAATCTGCCGTCACTTATCATATTCCAAACCGACCTGTCAACGTCGTTGTCAATCGCACCGCCGTTGTCTATGCTCGGAATAACGTCACTCACCGTTTCATATAAGTCGCTTATTATGCCGTTCGGAACAAATGATATCACGAGCATTGCACATATAAATATTATCAACACGCCCGTAATAAGCCCCGAAAATGATTTCTTGCTGTGGAAAATAATATATATCAGAAGCCCAACACATATAGCCATAAGGTATTCATAAGAACAGTATATAACTGATACCGCTACCGATGCGACAAGCCAAAGAAAAGATACCGCCATTCCCGACACGCTCTTCTTTGAAATCGCTTCACAGAAAAGCACGGGACAAAACGCACAGGTCATAATTCCGAAAGTTGACGCAATGCTTGAAAAATAAAACGTACCGTGAGGAACCGCCTCGCTTATCTCACCGAGTGAATTTTTTATTACGTTGTAAACACCGCCGTTGTATCCGATATCCCATATTCCCATAAGTACCAGAACACCGAGTGACACCGTAATACATCGAAGCAAAGTTTTGAGTTTCTTCTCACTTTTAATTAAATTGTAGGTGACGTAAAATCCACCGACAATCATCAAAACGGCATATACCGCACTTGCAAAAGTTTTAATTCCTCCCACGGCACCGCAAGATGAGATTAAAAGTAAAGCACAGAAGAAAAACAAAATCATACCGCCAACGGATTTTGTACCTACTCTCTTGCCTCCGCACGCCTTGAAAAAGTAAGACGCACAAGTAATTGCAACAAGCACGGGCAATATAAATTCATATTTCCGTAAATACTGCAAAAACGGGAGGGATACGGCTATAATGACAACGCCCGACTCAGGCGACGACATTATCACCAAAAGCAGAAGCAATCCGATAAAAATGCACGGTGCGACGATCGGATGTGTAAAATAAGTCAACGCTCCGAAAACAAGACCGAGTATCGCAAAAATTATCATATGAGCGGTAGACCCGATTTTCTTTTTTGTTTTCAGCATGTCGTCCGGTATCATCAAGAACGACCGTATAATTCTGCCCGCCGTAACGCTTCCGGAAATTATCTCCGTCAATGATTTGGAACTTGTGAGAAACGGCACGGACAAAAGCAAAATAACACACGAGAATACAAGAGCGGAAAAACTGTAATTTTTACCGCCGTCCAAAAATATCAGAGCATAATACACAAACGCCGAAGCGATACCGTAAATTGCAAAAAATATTCCGTATACGTTCACGGACATGGACAAAATCGTCTCGGTCAGTCGTTTGAAAAATACGATTACCCTGCTCTTTGAAAAGAACGTTATCGCCCCTTCCGACACGTTCCGATGTAACTTGACCTTTCTTTTATCTGCGAATTTATGAATGGCACTGCCTCTGTATATCTCGCCGTCGGATACAATAAATTGTCCTATGTGACTTTTGAGTATAAGCGTGTGCAAAAAAAGCAAAAAATTGTCGTATAAAGTTCCGATAAAAGACCGTCTCTTTTTTCTTACGCCTTTTTGACTGTCCATAAAATCGCCTCCTCGGAAATTTATTTTTATCTTATTCTTTAAGTAGCAAATCCGGTCTGTTTTGTTCCGTAAGTTTCCTTGCGGACTCCTCACGCCACTTGTCAATGTTGGCATGATGCCCCGATATCAATACGTCAGGCACTTTCACGCCGTGGAATTCATAGGGTCTTGTGTATTGCGGATATTCGAGCATTCCCGATGAAATGCTTTCTTTTTCGTAACACTCCGGATCGGATAAAACGCCGTCCACAAGTCTTGATACGCAATCGACAAGTATGCATGCGGGTATTTCACCGCCCGTCAGTACAAAATCTCCTATGGAAATCTCTTCGTCCACTATCTCATCTACTATTCTTCTGTCAACACCTTCGTAGTGACCGCACAAAATAATCAAATTGTCGTATTTTGAAAGTTCTTCCGCTCTGTCCTGCGTCAAGACCTTTCCCGTAGGCGACATATATATAACTCTTCTGCGTTCTCCCGAAAAATTTTCAGACTTTTGATTTTCGAGAATTGCCGAATAACAGTTGTATATGGGCGGTGCCATCATAAGCATTCCTTTTCCGCCACCGTAAGGTGTGTCGTCAACCCTGCGGTGCTTGTCCTCGGAATAGTCTCTTATGTTGTGAAGACGAACGTCTATGTGATTGTTTTTTCTCGCTCTTCCGATCACACTCTCTCCGAGAACGTAATCCACAAGGTCGGGAAAAAGCGTCATAATATCATATCTCATAGTCCAAATCAGTCGTAAAGCATTCCGGGAATAACTTCGACGAAAATTCCACGGTTGAGGTCTGTTTTCTTTACAAATTCCGCAACGGCGGGCATCATTCTTTCGCCCTCGGCGGTTTTTACCACGTATATATCCGACGCTCCCTTGTTTTGAACGTCGGTTATTTTGCCGTAAACTTTACCGCTAACGTTGTCTATAACGTCAAGACCGATAAGATCTGCGATAAAATAAGATCCCTCGGGAAGATTAAAATCCTCTCTGCAAGCGTAAAGCACCGTGTTTTTGAGAGCGATTGCCTTGTCCATATCGTCAATCCCGTCAAGTTTTGCAATAACAAATCCTTTAAAAACAGACGCTTTAAGCACCTTAATCTCACGGTAGTTTTCACCGCTCTTTATATATACTCTTTTAAGTTTCGCAAGAATATTCGGAGTGTCGCAAAGCGATTCGAGTTTCACGTCACCGTACACACCGTGCGTGTTTATAACAATACCGCATTCCAGATAATTGTTCTTTACCATTTGATACAGTCTCTTCCTTTAAATTATAATAATACGGAGTAATTATAACACATATCCCCACAAAAAGCAACCGCCAAAGTAAATTTTCTTCAATACCCTTGCCTCAAAAAAATTTACAAATATATATTGATTTTGCATATAATATCGTGTAGAATAATGAAAACAGTATATTTTACCGAAAGGAGAAATAATAATGGAAGCGATAACTACAATAGTAATGGTCGTAATCATCGGTGCTATGTTCTTCTTTATGTGGCGTTCCAATAAAAAGCAGGAAAAGCAAACGAAAGATATGCTCAGTAATTTGCAGGTCGGCGATGAGATAACGACAATAGGCGGAATCATCGGAAAAGTAATAAGCATAAAAGAAGAAACTTGCGTTATAGAAACTTCACGTGACTGCACTAAAATAAGAATACTTAAAAGTGCCGTATCCCGTGTTGACGTAAAAGCCGAAGACACAGCGGACTGATTTGATTTTATCCCAAAAGAATAAAAAAACCTCCGAAAACATATATTTTATCAAAACGGTAAAATATCATTCGGAGGTTTTTTATGAATACAAAACAGCGAAAAACGCCTCATAACAAAAAACGCAAAAGCGAGCAAGACTCAAACTCAACAACACTCGCCTCAACGCTCAAAAGTTCCCTGTGCGGCACCCTAATATCTCTTTCCACGGCACTTGTATGTATAAGTATTTTAACGGCGTATGCTCTTACAAAAAAAGACCCCGAGGGCTTTCTTCTTAAAGTTGCGTCTTTTCTTCCTTATCCTTGTGCGATTTTGGGAGGGTTCGTGAGTCGTCGCTCCTACGTCGGAAAATGTTCAGTGATCTGTGCGGTGTTTTCACTTATGTGCGTATCGCTCTCACTCGCTCTTTACCCTTTTCTCACCGCCACGTTAAATAATTCTTTGTCGGCACTTTCGTTTTTCGGACTTCGCATATTGCTCATACTTTGTTGCATTGTCGGCTGTGTTATGGGTGACAGAAGCCTGCACCAAAACCGAAAACCCCACAGACACCGTAAATAAAACACCCACAGAGTGTCAAACCCCGAAAGTCACACAGACTTTCGGGGTTATTTTGTCAACTTGACTTTTTATTTTACGTCGTGATAAAACGAAAGAGAATCAAAACTTCTCCCCAAATGACACGATACGTAGGTCTCCGATATTTTCTCAAATGCGTCAAGTTCTTCTTCGTCCGTAATATCAAAAGAGAAAACCTTTTCCGCAGGTGCGACAATAACGTACCTTAACGCATACGCCACAGATGCACTCATGGGACATATAACACTCGCACTTCTTACGTCGTTATAATCCGCATCACGACGAGATTTAATTACACCTGCGTGAAAACAATCTTCGCATACGACACTGCCACCCATCACGTCAAGATAAGTCTTACCAGAAATATCCTTTCCGCAATTTTCACATTCCGTAACCGTCGGCATATATCCGGATATAGACATCGCACGTAACTCAAATGCGGATTTCACAATCGCAATTTTCTTTTCTTTGCGTGTAAAAAGATATAAGGTGTTGAGCAAGAGTTTCATCAGAGTACCGCATTCTTCCGACTCGTCCGTAAGTTCGTTGGCAACCTCGCAAACGTACGTTGCCGCCGCCATGCGACAAATGTCACAAGACAATTCGTAAAACGGATTTATAACCATTCCGCCACGTAGCCAGTACATGTCTCCCTTTTCGTATATTTCAAAATTTCCGTATGTAAAAAGTTGGGATAATACCGCCGTTTTGCTGTCGGCAGAGCGACTGCCTTTGACAATAACGCTTATTCTGCCCCTGCTCGGAGTGACTATATTTATAAGTCTGTCTCCGCTTGCAATATCACTCACTTTCGTAACAACACCGTCAGTGGCAAACAGCATAATCTCACCTCCGAATACTTCCGTGTAATTTCAAAATAAATCCGTGTAAAAAAACTTTTTATTCTTCCGTATATCCGAAATCGGTAATGCCTCTCTGACTGTCACGCCAGTTTTCCTTGACCTTGACCCAAAGATTAAGATAAACTTTCATATCGAAAATCTCTTCAAGGTCTGCACGTGCATAAGAACCGACTCTCTTTAATTCTTCACCGTTCTTTCCGACGATAATTCCCTTGTGCGATGCTTTCTCACAGAAAATTTCCGCACGTATACGACACAATTTCCCCTCAACTTTGAATTCTTCGATTGCAACCGCAATTCCGTGAGGAATTTCCTTGTCAAGCGTGCGTAGGAGTTTTTCTCTTATAACTTCTGCAGCGACCTGCCTCTCGGATTGGTCGGTGACCATATCCTCGGGGAAGAAGAAGTCCGACTCGGATAAGAATTGTTCGCATTCCGACAAAAATGCGTCCACACCCTTTCCGTTCTTCGCACAAAGCGGAACAACAGCCTCAAAGTTGTGAAGAGACGCATAACTTGCAATAGTCTCCGCTATCTGCTCTCTGCGACATAAATCCGTCTTGTTTATTACGAGAATACAGGGAGTCTGTGTTCTCTTAGCATAATCTATAACTTTCTTTTCAACGTCACTTACGGGCTTAGAAGCGTCGCACACAAGTACCACTGCGTCGGCGTCCTGCATCGTTGAGTTTGCGGCTTTAACCATAAATGTTCCGAGCGAATTTCTCGGTTTGAAAATTCCGGGGGTATCAAGAAAAACAAATTGGTTTTCGTCCTTTGTAAGTATTCCCATTATTCTGTTTCTCGTAGTCTGAGGCTTTGACGAAACGATGGCAACCTTTTCACCCAAAATCGTGTTCATAAGCGTGGATTTTCCCACGTTAGGTCTGCCGACTATTGCAATAAAAGCAGTTTTACTCATTAAAAATCTCTCTTTCCTATTGTCGATCTTTTATTTTACCGAAAGTCCCATTATGTTCATAATCTCACTCTGACGAGATCTCATATTTCTGTCATCTTCCTCGCTTGTTTCGTGATCGTAACCGAGAAGATGAAGCATTGAATGAACGCAAAGGAACGCAACTTCCCTGTCAAATCCGTGACCGTATTCGTCCGCTTGCTCTTTTGCTCTTTCAAGAGAAATAACTATATCGCCGAGCATATTCGTAAAATCGTCAACCGGAGGCTCTTCGCTGTCTCCGTCATAGTCGAAAAGCGGAAATGACAAAACGTCCGTCGGTGCGTCTTTTTCCCTGTATTTTTTGTTCAACTCACGTATACCTTCGTTGTCGGTGAAAGTAACCGATACCTCACAGGCATTTTGATAATCTTCAAAATCAAGCGTCGTCTCAATTGCCTCTCTTATAAGCATTTTGAGTTTGTAAGATATTTGTTGCTTGTCCTGCTGATTTTCAAAGTAAATTTTGAGTTTCATTTTTCTTTTCATAATACTGACCCTTTCCTTGTTAAGTCTCTTATATATTATTTTTCGGTAGTCATTTTTTGCCGAACTTTTCTTTCTGCTCTTTTTCGTATTTTTCATACGCCTTGATTATTGCCCGAACGAGTTTGTGCCTTACAACGTCTCTTTCGCTGAAACGATGAATGGCAATGTCCTCCACGTCCGCCAAAATTTTCACGGCACGTGCAAGACCGCTCGGCATACCTGAGGGCAAGTCTGTTTGCGTAAGGTCTCCCGTTATAACCGCTTTGGAATTAAATCCGAGACGGGTCAAAAACATCTTCATCTGCTCGGGCGTGCAGTTTTGTGCCTCATCCAAAATAATAAACGAGTCGTCAAGCGTTCTTCCTCTCATATACGCCAAAGGTGCTATTTCGATTACACCCTTCTCAACTTGCTTCTGATAGTTTTCCGCACCCATCATCTCGTATAAAGCATCGTAAAGCGGACGCAAATACGGGTCTATCTTGCTCTGTAAATCTCCGGGTAAAAATCCCAATTTTTCTCCGGCTTCGATTGCGGGTCTTGTGAGTATTATTCGTGACACTTTCTTTTCACGTAACGCCTTGACCGCCATTGCAACCGCCAAAAAGGTCTTTCCCGTCCCGGCAGGACCCACACCTATAACTATCGTGTTCTTTTTTATCGCATTTACGTATTGCCTCTGACCGACCGTTTTCGCTTTTATCGGTCTGCCTCGCACGGTAACGCAAACAAAATCGTCACCCTGTTCCTGTAATTGTGAAGCGTCCCCCGAAAGTACCGTATCACAAATATAAGACGTGCTTTGCTCATTTACGTCTCCACCCTGTGAAAGCATTTTCATAAGATACTTTACGGCATCCGTCGCCTGTGACACCATTCCGTCATCGTCGGATGAGATGATTATCGCCTCGCTTCCGTCGTCTGTCGTACGATTATGCAAAGTAACACCGAATTTCTTTTCTATTATCGAGGCGTTGACGTCAAGATTGCCGAATATTTCCGAAGCAATATTCTCTCCGTCCGTTTTAACTGTTTTACTGCTCACGCAAAATCTCCTTTTCCTACTCTGCAAAATTGTCCACTTGGATTTCCGCAATCTGTGCAATGTCCTCTATACATTCAACCACACAACGAAGTGCAAAAAAATCTTCTCCTATCTCGGGCATTATAACCTTGCGTATTAAAATCGCATCATCCGAAAACTCGCTCATTTTTTGAGATAACTCAAAGTATGCGAGTTCCTCGGCGGTCTCTATACTACGCTTTGATATGCGAGTCGTGTATTCAAGATATATATCCTTGCTCTTCGATATCGGCAATACTCCGCCATCAAAAAAAGAATAACTTTCCACTCTATGTATTTTATCATAAAACGCATACGAATTTCCACCCTTTTTTAAAATTTTTATGGAAAAATCAAAAAAATTTAAATATTCGTCACAATATTCCTTTCCCGTGTAGACTTTTTCCTCGTATTCGTACGGAATTTGCACGTAAAACTCCGCCGTTGTTCGTGCAAAAACCTTTCCTTCCGCCCGTGTCAGACGATATCCGTCTATGTGACTGTCAAATATGCCTCCCACAAGCAGTTGCCCCTCCGATACTATGTCCCCGCTTTTTACGTTTGCATTTCCGTGCATAATTTGCAGATATTCTATCTTTCCGGACTTTGACGCCACAAGATTTGCAGGAAATTTTTCATTCTCCGACACCTCCGATCGCTCCCTCTCACGAATTTCCACACTTGCGATATTTCCGCTTATATTTATAGATATCCAAGAAATTTTGTCCGACTCGTAAAGAATTTTGTTCTGTATTCTGTCGGTATTGAGTTTTTTTATATAACTGCCGGCATAAAGTCCTTGCCCATCCAGCACTTTGAGTATTTCCGAGGTCGGTATGGTTTCGTTGCCCGTGACGTCTATACGCCATATAAACTTCTGTGCGAAAACTATCATAAAAACAGCAATAACCATTCCCACTATAAGACCGTATCTCTTTCTGTGCTTGTAAATCCATATCGGCAAACCTCCCCTTTTTCGTATCCGTATGATAATATTTCTCTTCCGACATAATTCTTCAAGCGTTTTCAATATTCCGAGCCTGAATAAAAAACAAACGCCTCCGCTTGTGCGATATACCTTTCCGTAAGGCAAATTGTAAGTCATACATAAATTTATAAGACTTAAAACGTATTCACCCTCCGCAAAAACTTCGCCGTACCCGAATATTTCGTACGCAACGCTCATAAGTAATCCCCCAAACCGATACTTTTAATCTGACCGCAAATGGATATTCCCGTCGGATGATATGATAAACATTCAAGATGTTTTCCGCAAATAAACACGTCAAACGCAGACGAGCGGAGTATAATCTCGCCCTCCGTGTACTTCAATATTTTCTTGCACCCCGACACGTAAAGTTCACGACCACCCTGCATTTCAAGACGAAATCCGCCAAATGCGATGTCCGACGGAAGAGACGTCTTTTCCATTATACCGTGCAATATCCCACGCCCGAAAGAATTTTTATTTTCGCCCATCATATTTCCCCCACAATCAAAATAAGATAAATTGAAAAATACAAAGGGAGAACGATATGCAAAAAACAAAAATTCAACGAAAAATAAATCCGCAAAATATTTCCGTTTCCGCTTTGGGATTTTCGGCGGTAATTTTGCTCATCTTCGCTCCCGATTCTTCTCTTGAATATATGAAAAAATCCATAGAACTATGCCTGCAAAGCCTTGTCCCGACGCTGTTTCCTTTTATGATAATCTCCGACTTTCTTTTGTCCGTTAACGCATTTAAATATCTTCGTTTTATTCTGCTCAAACCCATAAGTTTGATTTTCGGACTGTCCGATAACGGTTCGTGTGCCGTCGCCATGGGTACGCTTTGCGGTTTTCCGATAGGAACCAAAAGCTCCGTCAAACTATATGAAGAGAATAAAATATCTCATCGGGAATTTCTTCATATTATGAGTTTTTGTAATATTCCGTCAGGTGCCTTTGTCTGTGGCACGGTAGGCTTTGCACTTCAAAATGTAAACCTCGGCAAACGTATCTATCTGTCGCTTTTGCTCTCGTCACTGATAATGGGACTATTCGGCAGAGCCGTGTATAAATATGAGAGAAAAAATGACGACTTTTCAAAATCCGACACCGATACAGTCACCGCTTTCACGTCTGCGGTAACCTCTTCTGCATCGGTTATGATAGGCGTCTGTGCCTACGTCGTATTTTTCTCCGTCATAATAGGCTACCTGTATAAACTCTGTACCTCACTGTCACTTCCACGCATAATTACACTGCTTCTGTGCGGACTTGTGGAAATGTCAAACGGAGTCGCACTTGTGTCGTCGGAAATTTTTTCAAATCCGTGCTTTGCCCCCGCAATAACGGCGTTTTTCGTCGGATTTTCGGGAATTTCCGTGACGTTTCAAATATTCTCTCTTGATAAAGCCCATAACCTCAATAAAAAAATTTTCGTACTGCAAAAATTTTTGCAAGGACTTCTCTGCTGTGCAATAACGTATGTTTCGCTAAAACTCTTCCCCGTATCATCAATCCCACCCGTACAAACAACCGTACAAATTCATTTTGCCGACTACGGTCTTTACGTATGCCTCCTTTTCTTCATCTGTGCAACTCTCCCGCTTCTTGCAACGCTTATCGCACAAAAACGTCGAAAATAGACTATAACAACCTCTACCGAAAAACAAAATTTGTTTTGAAACGTCAATTTTTTTCAAAAAAGCCTTGACAAACATATTTTTGTTTGATATAATAGTCAAGTCAGTTCATTTGACGCTGGTATGGCTCAGTCGGTAGAGCACGTCATTGGTAATGACGAGGTCATCAGTTCGATTCTGATTACCAGCTCCAAAAACACCCGTGCAAAAGTGCGGGTGTTTTTCTATTTGCGAAAATCAAAACTTGTAACTATTTTATGAATATTTTTTCGTGGGTATTGATTTTCAAAAAAATACGAATTATAATATTCGGGTAAAATATTTGATTTAAAAAGCGAGGTGAGATTATGGACGGCGGCAGTAGTTGCGGTAAACGTGCGGATAAGGTACATTTATGCTATTGTATAACTTGTGGCAGGCTGTCCATGGTCTGACCTCATTTTGCGTTGCAATAAATATACCGTTGTCCGATAATTTCGCACAATTGCATGACCTGTAATTTGTGACGGTGATATATCACCCATTGTCGTGCAACGGGCTTTTTTTGCCCTTTTCGACTTGGACTTTGTATCACACAAAATTCATTGTTCGGCTTTTGCCGACGGAAAGGAACGGTTATGAAGAACGTAAAAAACAAAGAAATCACCGCAAGCACAAACCTTGCACTTCCCGATATCTGTAACGAAATCGTCGCAATCGTAAGAAGTACTCTGACACCTAAGAAGATGAAAGAAGAAATTCTTGCATACCACGAAAAAGATATCGCTCTGTCGCTCGAACTCCTAAGCGACGAAGAACTCAAAAAACTCTTTAAGATACTGTCTCTTGACGACGTTGTAAATATTCTCGAATACTCCGAAGACGTACTTAAATATTTTAATATTCTGACTGTACGTCAAAAAGTGGAGGTGCTTTCTCTTATGGAAGCGTCAAGTGCCGCAGACGTTCTCGACCTTTTGCCTCGTGAGCAAAGAGATATGCTCACCGACCTTATGAGTCCAGAGGCTCGGCGTGACGTAAAACTGATAAATTCCTTTGACGACGATGAAATAGGCAGTAAAATGTCCACAAATTTCATCGAAATCTGCGAGACCTGTACCGTAAAAGAGGCAATGTCCGAACTCGTTTGTCAGGCAGCCGATAACGATAACGTCTCGGTTATTTATGTAGTTGATAAGGATAAAACTTTCTGCGGAGCAATAGACCTCAAAGACCTTATTGTCGCGCGTGACTCAACTCCGCTCCAAAATATAATTAAATTTTCTCACCCTTACGTGTACGCAAAAGAAAAAACCGACGAATGTATGTCGTCGTTCATCGACTATTCCGAATCCTCAATCCCCGTCCTTGATGACGGAAACAAACTTATAGGTGTTGTCACCGCAGAAGATTTTATGGAAGTCATAGACGACGAACTCGGTGAAGACTATGCGAAGCTCGGCGGTCTCACCTCCGAGGAAGACCTTACCGAACCCGTCCGTTACAGTGTCAAAAAAAGATTGCCTTGGCTTTCGATATTGCTTGTCCTCGGTCTCGGAGTTTCGGCAACGGTCGGACTTTTCGAATCCATTGTCGCTCAACTGCCGATAATTATGTGCTTCCAATCTCTTGTTCTCGATATGGCAGGTAACGTCGGAACTCAATCGCTTGCTGTCGCCATTCGTGTACTTATGGATAAACAAATCGGCGGCAGAAAAAAATTGGGACTTATTTGGAAAGAAATGCGTGTCGGTTTGTCAAACGGCATAATTATGGGACTGCTCTCTTTCGCTTGTATCGGTGCTTATCTCTGCATCAAAGGCTATGACATGCCGTTCGCATTTACCGTATCCGCTTGTCTCGGAATAGCCATGCTCCTCGCAATGCTCATATCCTCGCTTTCGGGTACTGTCATACCGATATTTTTCCAAAAAATCGGAGTTGACCCGGCAGTCGCTTCCGGTCCGCTTATCACTACCGTCAATGACCTTGTTGCCGTAATCTCATATTACGGTCTTTCATGGATTATACTTATAAATTGGTTGCATCTTGTTTAAATATTCAAGACAAACGAAAAAAAAGACGTCGATAAAAATCGACGTCTTTTTTTACGTATATTATATTTCTCTTCTGCCCTCAATCGCTCGATTAAGCGTCACGGCGTCGGCATATTCAATATCCGCACCGACGGATATACCGTAAGCCAGACGTGAAACTTTAACACCGAGAGGTTTAAGTATACGGGAAATGTACATTGCAGTCGCCTCTCCCTCAACAGTGGGATTGGTTGCAACGATAACCTCACGAACGTCTCCGTCACCTATGCGTGCAAGAAGTTCTTTTATTTTGAGTTTGTCGGGAGTAATTCCGTTCATCGGAGATATAACGCCTCCGAGTACGTGGTATACGCCCTTGTATTCCCTTACTTTTTCCATTGATATTACCGCTTTCGGGTCAGCCACAACACATATTGTAGACTTGTCACGACTGTCGTCGGAACATATGAGACATAAATCACGATCGGTAATGTTCTGACAAACGGGACAGAGGTGAATTTTCTCTTTTGCGTCCATTATGGAAATCGCAAGAGATTGTGCATCCTCAACTGACATATCAAGTACCGAAAAAGCCATTCTCATAGCACTCTTTTTTCCGACACCTTCAAGCCGACCGAAATTTTCCGCAAGACGTTGCAGTGATTCGATGTACTCGGCCATATCAGAACATACCGGGCATGTTAAGACCGCCCGTTATCTTTGACATTTCATCGTTGTTCGTGCTTTCAACCGTCTTTATAGCCTCGTTGACTGCGGCAACAAGTATGTCGGATAACGTTTCCACGTCGTCGGGATCAACTATTTCGGGCTTTATGTCAATAGATAAAATCTCTTTTTTACCGTTTATTTTTACAGCGACAACTCCGCCGCCCGCTTTGATGTCGTATTCTCTTGCGTCGAGTTCTTCCTGCTTTTGAGTCATATCCTCCTGCATTTTCTGTGCCTGACGAATCATCGCCTGCATATTTCCGGGGCCACCGCCCATTCCCTTCGGTATGTTCGCTCTCATTTTTAAAATTCTCCTTGTATTTAAGTCATTTTATTTTTTAAATTATTTCAATCGCCGTTTGCGGCGTCAAGTATTTCGTCGATTACAGACGATTTTGCAACACCGCTTTCATATTCGTAATCCACGTTGTCTTTTCCGTAATGCCTGCCCGACATATCGCTCAATATCTTGAAAAATACTCCTTGTGAATCGAATAACTTTGCGTTTTCTGCCGAATATTTGTCCGGAAACTTCAATATAACTCGCCCGTTTGTATCAACGTACCATTTCGACGCCTTGTAAAACGACGCCAACATTGAATCCGTTTCCGTGAATTTTTCAAGCACTTCGGCACGACTCTTAAAAGGTCTTAACTGCCGTGTGGCGGACGAAACTTTATTTTCTTCTTTTTTAATTTCCGACTTTGCCGTCATCGGTGCGTCACCTCTGAAAGCCTCGTCATCGTCATCATATATCGGAACCGACTTGCGAGTGACGGGTTTTGTCTCAGATACGCCCTCTCTCGTTTGAGTGTCAACGTTTGACTTAATATTCGTCGTATCGACACCGGCAAGTTTGTTTTCAAGTGCCGATATGCGTGCAAGTAATGCGTCCGTCGAAACCGAAAGCGTGGTGTCGCACATCTTAACAAGCGTAAGTTCGGCAACTATTCTCCGTATGGAATTTGCCTTCTGCATGGAAAACAGTGCGTCCTCAACAAGCGAGCAGTGATAACTCAATTGCTCTTTTGAAAGCCGTGACGCTATCTCACTCATACTCTGAAATTCACTGTCCGTCAAATCCAAATATTCAGATGCGTTCTTCGAGGTTTTCATTATAAGCAGATCTCTGTAAACCGAAATCAAATCCTGCCAAAAGACCGTTATGTCTCTTGACGATTTTATAACCTCGTCAACCGCCGAAAATATCTTCTCGTAATCCTTGTCGCATATCGCTCCGACAACGGCGAGCATTTCCTCACGTCCGCTTGACCCTATCGTAACGTTGACAAGTTCGGGCGTTATTTTCTCACGACTTCCCGCACAAAGTTCAAGTAAACTGATAGCGTCTCTCATTCCGCCCTGTGCCTGTTTTGCAAGCATGACGGCGACATCCTCACACAAATCGATTTCCTCTTGACCTGCAATGTAGACGAGCCTGTTTTTGAGCGTCTCGGTAGATATTCTGCGAAAATCAAAACGCTGACAGCGTGATATTATCGTTGCGGGTAACTTGTGAAGTTCCGTGGTTGCAAGTATAAATACAACGTGTGACGGAGGCTCTTCCAGAGTTTTGAGAAGTGCGTTAAACGCACTTGTGGAAAGCATGTGTACCTCGTCTATTATGTATACCCTGTATTTGAGTGACGACGGAGCATAGACAACCTCGTCCCTTATGTCTCTGATGTTGTCAACGCCATTGTTTGAAGCGGCGTCCATTTCAAGTACGTCGGTAGTCGCACCCGATTCTATCATCTTGCAGGCTTCGCATTCACCGCAAGGATTACCGCCCACGGGAGACAGACAGTTCACCGCTTTTGAGAGAATTTTAGCACAAGTGGTCTTTCCCGTTCCTCTTGAACCGCAAAACAGATATGCGTGAGAAAATTTGGAGTTTTGAATTTCATACTTCAAAATCGAAGTAATGTGTTCCTGACCGCATACCTCGTCAAAATTGCGAGGTCTCCACTTTCGGTATAACGCTTTATGCAAATCCGCTCCTCCTCTCAAAACTTACAGTTGAATTGTGCGTAAAAAACTATGTTGTGAAATAAGACCATACACCGCAAGTTCGTGTTTTTCCTCCACGCAAGCATCATATCTCCTGCTCAGGGCAGGCTACCTCACGGCACATCAAGTTTACCGCTTAATGCTGCTTGGTTCCCCACCTGACATATTTCACGGCTCTCAATTGCGTAAGACCCGCCCGTCAGCACAGCAGATATGCCTAACTCGTAAAGGGTCCACCCTCAAATGCGGGATCCACCCCTGTATAGCGGATTTCAGGTTCAGGGCTCCGCTACTTCCCCGGCTGGTATGGCCTTATTTCACAACATAGTTGTTTTTTAAAGTGTACCCTAAATCAAAGTACGTTATTATTATATCAGAAAGATTTAAAACTTTCAACCCCTTTTTTCAATTTTATAAGTTAATTTTGTATGAAAAAAATCCCCGACCTCAATCGGGGATTTTTTAAAATGTATCAATCGTCAAGAAGCATATCGTTCTTCTTTATCCAACCTATTTTTCTCATTATCTCACTGAAAAGAAGAGATAATACAGCGGGAAGTACGATGCAAATAAGTACAAGACCAATCCACGTAAATGCGTCGCCTAAAAGCCCGTCAGTTGCCATTCGGTCAATAACACCGATAGGACCGACCATTCCGCACGTACCCATACCGGCGGCAACACCCTCGCATTTGAGTTTAAAAACAACCGTGGATATGGGACCCGTTATGGCCGCCGCAAGCGTGGGAGGTAACCATATTCTCGGATTTTTGCATATGTTGCCCATTTGAAGCATGGAAGTTCCAAGCCCCTGTGATACAATTCCGCCCCATTTGTTTTCTCTGAAACTCGAAACCGCAAATCCGACCATCTGTGTGCAACATCCGGCAACCGCCGCACCGCCGGCAAGCAGAAATCCCTCGGACGTTCCGTTTGCGATTGCAACTTCAAGAGCGGACGCAGAGAAAATCATCGCACAAATCGCCGCACTCGATATCGGAAGCGTCAAAATAATTCCAACAACCACAGATACGACAATTCCCATAAGTAAAGGCTGGAAAGTCGTCGCCGTTGCGATAAATACTCCGAGATAGTACATAACGTACGAAACAAGCGGACAAAGCAGGAAACTCGCAAAAAATCCCGCAACAAGAGTTACAACGGGCGTAACAAGTATGTCAACCTTCGTTTTCTTCGATACAAGCATTCCGACCTCGCAGGCAACTATCACCGCAAAGAACGCTCCCGCAGGTCCTGCCGCATAAAATATTCCCGAACCGTCGCCGGACGTTGCCGCCCACTTTGTAATCGAGCCATCATTTATAACCGCACCCATGGCGTTTGACATCGCTCCGACAGCCGCCGATGAAAACATAACCAACGGACTTGCTCCCAGTTTGTATGCAATCGCAACTCCGATAGCCATACCCGTAGCGGCTTTTGCATAAGTGGCAATCGTGTTGAATATCTCCGCCAAAGACTTTAAAAATTCATTGTCGATATTAGAACCGTTTACGTATTTTCCAATCGTTCCGAATATCGTTCCTATAAGAAGTGACGCAAAAAGACCGAGTGCCATTGCACCCATAGCGTCAACAAAGTATCTCTTTAAATACTTTTTCGCTTTACTCATTTTTTTACTCCTTGTTATTTTAATGTGTATATACATATGTCTGTGCTAAATTATATCACAATTATTTTAAACTAACAAGGTGAATATTCAATAAAAAAATTTACAAAAGACGAATTATTTGTCTCAATTTGACAAAAATCAATGACAGTCAAACCACGTTTTTCCGATTTTAGCCTCAACTTCAAGAGGCACGGAAAGACTCACCGCCCCCTCCATTTCCTCTTTGAGTATGGAGAGAACCTCGTCCGCACAAGAGATTGGCGACTCAATAAGTAACTCGTCGTGTACCTGTAAAAGCAACTCCGCTCCCGTACCGCTTTCCCTCAAACGCCTGTCAACGTTTATCATCGCCATTTTGATAATGTCCGCACTGCTTCCCTGTATGGGACTGTTCATCGCAACTCTCTCACCGAAATTCTTGATGTTCTTGTTCTTTGCGGACAATTCGGGAATGTTTCTTCTTCTTCCGAAAAGCGTCGTAACGTATCCGGACGCCTTTGCCTGCTCCACCACGTCCGAAAGATATTTTTCTATTTTCGGATATTCGTCAAGATAACTTCTGATGTATTCTTTCGCTTTCGCAATGGATATTTTAAGATCCTCCGAAAGCGAATATTCTCCCATTCCGTAAAGGATACCGAAATTTATCGCTTTCGCTTTTTTTCTCATTTCAATGCTGACCCGGTCTGGGGTAACGCCGAAAATTCGACAAGCGGTCGAGGAGTGAATGTCCGCCTCGTGTAAAAATCCGTCAATCATATTTTCGTCGCCCGATATGTGTGCAAGCACACGTAACTCTATCTGTGAGTAATCTGCGTCAATCAATACCCTGTCGGGAGACGACGCAACAAAATAT
The DNA here is from genome assembly GCA_964526505.1 of uncultured Clostridium sp. Taxonomy (GTDB): domain Bacteria; phylum Bacillota; class Clostridia; order Oscillospirales; family CAG-272; genus SVTX01. Next base: position 2,138 of record CAZGJC010000004.1, on the reverse strand, counting down.
TTTCTGAACTGACGACCCATTTCTGTTCTTATCGGTATATTTTGAAGATTTGGGTCTGTTGACGAAAGCCGTCCCGTAGCCGTTCCCGTCTGCTTAAACGTCGTGTGTACTCTGCCTGAACCGTCCGCACCCCTGAGTAATCCGTCAACGTACGTGCTTTTGAGTTTTGTCACCTGACGATATTCAAGTACGTCGTCGATTATCGGATAATACTTGCGTAGTTTCTCCAAAACCTCCGCACTTGTCGAATACCCCGTTTTGGTTTTCTTTCCGTTCGGCAACATCAACGTTTCAAATAATACCTGACCGAGTTGCTTCGGCGAATTTATGTTGAAAGTGCAACCTGCGGATGCGTATATCATAGTTTCAAGAGTTGTCGCCGCCATGTCAAGTTGCCTGCCGTATTCCTCAATACCGGCACAGTCAACCGTAACGCCCCTCTCTTCCATGTTGCAAAGTACCCTCGCCAGGGGCATCTCCACGTTGTATAAAAGTTCACTCTGACCCGTCGCTTCCAAAGCGTCGCATAAGGGTTTGTATAGCCTTGCAACGTACCAAACCGATGGTATATCTTCCCGTAAAGTCTCGCCTAAATAGAGGGATACTATCCTGTCGAGAGCGTAACTTCCCTGTGCCGAATCGTGTACGTACGCACCGAGCATTACGTCAAAATCCGCACGCTTTGTATTTATACCCGATTTTCCGAGTTGCTTGTAAAGACTTTTGCAATCGTAAACTATAATCTTTTTCGAGTTTAAAAATTCTTCAATCTCCGACGAAACACCCATACGCCAAACCGACTTGCCGTCCGAGATATAAACAAAATCCCCCTGTAAATCAATTGCGAAAATATCGCCGTCAAGGGATACAAGACCGTCGGCGTCAATGTCCTTTGCGTCAACGTTGACCTCAACCATGTCGGCACCGTTTTCTTCGTCTTTGTCAAGCCCGTATTTTTTAAGCGACGCAAAAAGGTCGAACTTCTCAAATAACCTCTTGGCATCTTTTCTGTCAATTCCGTGATATTCAATGTCGGAAAGCGAAATTCCGAGAGGCACGTCACGAATTATTCTCGCAAGTACCTGCGACTTGTACGCCGACTCCCGTCCCTCTTTAAGTTTCGTCCTTACTCCGGGCGTAACGTTTATCTCATCAATATTTTCATATATTGCGTCAAGACTTCCGTTCTCTGCTATAAGTTTCAACGCACCCTTTTCGCCTATTCCCCGAACTCCCGGAATGTTGTCCGACGTGTCACCCATAATCGCTTTAACGTCTACAAATTGCGACGGCAAGACCCCGTATTTTTCAAAAAACACTCCCTCGTCAACAACGCTTGTGTCATTGTTTGTGGCAAGCAAAACCTTTACTTTTTCGGAAATAAGTTGCAACGAGTCCCTGTCGCCCGTAAGTACGTAAGCCTCAATTTCCTCATCTTCCCATAAAGATGTCTCCGCCATATGCGATAAAGTACCTAAAATGTCATCGGCTTCGTACCCTTCAAGTTCAAGTGGCATAAATCCCATGGCACGACAAATTTCCCTTGCAGGTGCCATTTGCATAATCAACGCCTCGGGCGTCTCGTGCCTGCCCGCCTTGTAGTCGTCGTACATTTTGTGCCTGAAAGTAGGTGCGTAAACGTCAAACGCAACTGCCGCAAAATCGGGTTTTATTCTCTCCGCTTCACGTGCCAGAACGTTGACAAGACCAAAGAGTGCATTGGTCGGAAAACCGTCCCTTGTGCTGAGATACCTTATCCCGTAAAATTGCCTGTTGAGTATGCTGTTTCCGTCTACACATAATAACTTTTTCATTTTCAGAACTCCTCGAACTTTTCTTGAAATAATTATACATCAAACCACCGCTTTTGTCAACCGAACGCATAGCCCCGACAATCATTCGATAATCCGAAAAAATTTAAAATTTATTTAAATTCTTCGCCACTATTCCATTGACATTGATGTTTTTCTATGCTATAATATTTATCAGACTATAAGTTTAGTTGAAATATTCATAAAAAAGATATATAAATCACGGGAGGCACAAAAATGAAAAAATTACTCATAATTCTCGCCGCACTTTTGGTGGCATCATCCCTCGTCGCTTGTAATAATAACGACTCAAAAGATAACGAAAAC
>CAZGJC010000003.1:59419-67521 GCA_964526505.1 uncultured Clostridium sp. | reverse complement strand
ACATGTCTCGTAAGCGTCATATCCGCCTTCGGTACAAGTAGGAGCTTTACCGTCGTGATGCTCGTAGTCATGGTCAAGTGCGGGAATTACTTCAAGAGCGGTTTCCCAAGTAATGGTTTCGCCCTCGTCTGTCTTTGTAATTATCTGGTACTTCTTACAAAGAGGACACTGAACGCCTGCAACTGTTCCGTTTTCGGTACATGTAGGTTTAACCTGTGCGATATCAACGAGTTGTGCATCGTGTTCGCAACCGTCGCCACATCTCTTACAGATGTTTCTGTTCTCGGGGTCTCTGTCGTGACCGAGTTCTTCAACAACTCTTGTTGCAACGAGTATTTCTCCGCACGTTGCACACTCAACGCCTGCTGTGTGTCCTGTTGTTGTACATTTAGGAGCAACTGCTTCGATTATCTTGTTTGTATGTCCCGTAGCGGGGATAGATTTCTGTGCTTCGATAATTGCGTTACAAACGTCGCACTTAACGCCTGCGGTTGTACCTGCTTCGGTACAAGTGGGATCTTTTGCTTCGCCGATGGAAACTTCGGTGTGTCCCTTCTTGGGGATTTCATTGTAACCGTTGGTCTCTCCGCATCTGCCACACTTTGTGTATGCGTCCCAACCGTATTCGGTACAATTTGCTTCTTTTGCGTCAACGCTCTTCCAGTCGTGACCGAGAACGGACTCTTCGTCTTTTATTGTCTTTTCTGCATTACAACGTGTGCAGTAAGCGGTCTTTGTACCGTCCGCCGTACAAGTTGCGTCATTGTTAGACGTGTATTCGCCGTATGTATGACCCTTTGTGCCTGCTTCAACTCTCGTGTCTGTTGCATCGCAGTTTTCACACTTGGCAGTCTCTGTTCCGTCGAATACGCACGTAGCGTCGTTATTAGATTTGTAGTTTTTGAAATCGTGACCTGTGGGTTCGAGGTATTCATATCCGTTAACTATCTGACCGCAGTCAAGACAGTAAGAACCCGCCGTCCAGCCCAATTCGGTACACGTGGGAGCCACAGCACTGATTTCAATAATGTGTTCGGGATTGTGACCTGTTGCTTCGATTTCTTCACCGTAGTCGAGAACGTCTTCGCAGACTGCACAAATGGTTGCACCTGTGTAACCTGATTCCGTACACGTGGGTTCGATTGCACCAACGTACACCTCAACGTGTCCCTTTTCGGGAATAATTGCCTGTTCAACAACCCATGCACCGCAGTCGGAGCACTTCTTACCTTCCGTAAGACCTGTTTCCGTGCAAGTTGCGTCTTTGCCCGCAACAGTTTCAACGTTCTTATGACCTGTTGCCATAATTGTTGTCTGTGCAACGAGAATTTCGCCACATACAGAGCACTTCTTACCGTCCGTAAGACCTGTGCTTGTACAAGTTGCGGATACGCCCTTAATTACTTCTTCTGTGTGTCCGGTAGCGGGAATTTTCTCCTGTGCTACTGTAATAGTACCGCAAACAGAACATTTCTTACCTTCTGTAAGACCGCTTTCGGTACAAGTTGCGGATTTGGCTTCGAGAACCACTTCCGTGTGAGTTACTTCTCTCTTTTCGCCGCAAAGGTTACAAGTTGCGTCGCAGTTGTTATCATACTCGTGCGAACAAACAGCCGTTGTAGGAGCCTCTGTTGCAGGTTCATCCGTGGGAACCTCGTTACCGTTGTTGTCGCACGCAACGAAAACGAGCATAAGACAAACAACAAGTGCCATAAGAGCTAAAAATTTTTTCATTTTTCTCTTTATCCTTTCTGAAAAATGTTGTAATTTAATAAAAGCATCAACAAGACACGCTTTCACTTGAAGCCATTTTATCACATTCTTGTCAAACTTGCAATAGAAAACTGACAAATTCTACTTGTACAACAAAAAAATCTTTGACAAAATGTGCAAAATGCACATCCTAAAATTAGGGTTCAAAATATATCGTTTTCTTCTTTTGCCAAAAGGCATTTCAGGTTTGTCGCAAGCCCACTTATCGCTCGAATTTATGTGCCGATTTCAGCCCACACAAAGCACCGAAACCGCAGTTTGCAACAGTTTGTAAAGTTCCGTTTCCACACCGCAAATGCAGAACGGCGTTTATTTTCTTTTTATATAGTGCAAATATTTGCCGAAACGTGTTCACTATGAGTGGCCGTTTCTTCATCATAATATTCGAACACAGCGTGTTATGTTTCAACATAGTATACTTCAATATTATTCATATGGCAAATCACCGTGCCATCAGCCCCACCGCACAAAACGCAACATGCTCTCCGTCGTTTTCAATACGGCGATGCTCCACATTAAAAGAGCGTTTCCGACAAATATTTTAATATTTGATTTATTTTTCAATTATTTGTTTATTGTATTTGTAAAAACACAGGGGATTTGATCCCCTGTGTTAAAATCAGTTGAAATATCCTTTTCTGTAAAGCAATTCGGCAATAAGAACCGCACCGCCTGCCGCTCCTCTGAGCGTGTTGTGAGAAAGTCCCACAAATTTGTAGTCAAACAAAGTGTCTTCACGAAGTCTGCCGGCAGACACGCCCATTCCGCCGTAAAGTTCACGGTCCGTGTGTGCCTGAGGTCTGTTGTCCTCTTCAAAATACGTAACAAACTGCTCGGGTGCATGAGGAAGTCCGAGGGTTTGCGGTTCGCCGGAGAAATTCTTCCAATCGTCAAGAATTTGCTCTTTGGTGGGTTTATTTTCAAACTTAACGAACACGGCGGCAGTATGACCGTCCGTTACGGGAACTCTGATGCACTGCGTGGTAATCAAAGGTGCGTCCGCTTTTACGATTTGACCGTTTTCAACCTTGCCCCAAATGCGAAGAGGCTCTTTCTCGCTCTTTTCTTCTTCTCCGCCGATATAAGGAATAATATTGTCAAGCATTTCGGGCCATTCCTTGAAAGTTTTTCCCGCACCGGATATAGCCTGATACGTCGTAACGACAACTTCCTTTATGCCGTATTTACGCAAGGGTGTGAGCATAGGTACGTAAGATTGAATGGAGCAGTTGGGTTTTACCGCAATAAATCCACGCTTTGTTCCGAGTCTCTGTCTCTGTGCCTCTATCACTTCAAGGTGTTCGGGGTTGATTTCGGGAATAACCATCGGCACGTCGGGAGTCCAGCGGTTTGCACTGTTGTTAGACACAACGGGGATTTCCGCTTTCGCATACTTTTCTTCAAGTGCCTTGATCTCGTCTTTTTTCATATTTACCGCACAGAAAACAAACGAACATTTTTTCATGCTTTCAATGTCTTCCGCATCATAAACCACCATATCCGCATATTTTTCCGGCATAGGCGTGCCGAGTTTCCAACGTCCTCCAAGTGCTTCGGAATACTTCTTTCCCGCACTGTTTTTCGATGCCGCCAAAGCGACCACCTCAAAATAAGGGTGATTTTCAAGCAAAGTCAAAAATCTCTGACCCACCATTCCCGTAGCACCGACTACGCCTACTTTCATCTTTTCCATAACTCAATCGTTCCTTTCCAAACGGTAATACAACGCTATATAATAATGAAGCGTTTTTAAGCCCGTATTCAAAATCATCTGTGTCCGATATAACGTTTTACGCCGTAAAACATATGACTATTGTTTTATTATATCACAAATAAGCAACTATTTCAATATTTTTTCATCATTTTTTGTTTTTTAAGTCTCGTCGGTCTTTGTTTCCAAAATCGGAATTTTAAAGTTACATAGCAAATTATTGTATTTTTTGTACAAATGCGTATTTTCCGTTTTGGGAATTTTATTTTCAAAACAGTCTTGACAAATTATTCTTGTGGGTGTATAATGGTGTCACAAAAACAAATTATTTGAATTTCATTACGTAAAGGAGTCCGTTATGGCACAATCCAAGAAAACAGCCACCAAGGTTACGGAAGTACAAAATAGAGAAGATAAACGCAAGGCACTCAACACTATGATATCGCAAATAGAGCGTGACTACGGTGCAGGCTCCATTATGCGTCTCGGCGAAAACTCGCACATGGAAGTTCAGGCAGTCTCAACGGGTTCGTTGTCACTTGATATGGCTCTCGGCATCGGCGGAGTTCCCCGTGGTCGTATTATCGAAATTTTCGGTCCCGAATCTTCGGGTAAAACAACCGTTGCACTTCACATTATTGCCGAAGTTCAAAAAACAGGTGGAGAGGCCGCATTCATCGACGCAGAACACGCCCTCGATCCGGTCTACGCCAAAGCACTTGGCGTTGATATAAACAATCTGCTTGTTTCTCAGCCCGACTGCGGAGAAGATGCACTCTCTATAACCGAGTCGCTTGTTCGTTCGGGAGCAATCGACGTTATAGTGGTCGACTCCGTTGCCGCCCTTGTTCCACGTACCGAAATAGACGGTGATATGGGAGCTCCTACCGTCGGCGTTCAAGCAAGACTTATGTCACAGGCGATGCGTAAACTCGCCGCCGTTATATCAAAGAGTAATTGCGTTGTGATATTTATTAACCAACTTCGTGAAAAAGTCGGTGTAATTTACGGCAATCCCGAAACAACCACGGGTGGTAGAGCTCTTAAATTCTATGCGTCTATTCGAATTGATATAAGAAAAACCGAACAACTCAAAAACGGTTCCGAAATTTACGGCAACCGTGTAAAATGCAAAATAGTCAAAAACAAGGTTGCTCCGCCCTTCAAGGTTGCGGAATTTGATATTTTGTACGGAAAGGGCATCTCACGTATGAGTGAAGTTTTGGATTTTGCGATTATGCTCAATATAATCAAAAAGAGCGGTTCGTGGTTCTCATACAACGGCGAAAGAATCGGTCAGGGTAAAGAAAACGTTCGCAGAATGCTTGAAGAACATCCCGAAATTGCCGCAGAGGTTGAGGCAAAAATCCGTGCCATGAAGGACAGTGCCGAAATTGCGACGGATGAATTTGAGGTTGATGCCGACGATGACGACGATTTTGATATAAAAACGCTCGGAGACGACGAGGAATAACACCTTGGAAAACATAAATAATTTAGCGGAAATCGATCTGCTCGCCTCCGAAAACTGCATATATGTCATTGTCAAAATGAACGACAATAACGGCAAGCCACGGAAAATACAATATCCGATGCTGTGCAAATTTGTCAGTGAATTGCAACTCTCCCGTGGCTTTGTCGATGCCGAAACGCTTGAAAAAATCCATCGATATTCCGAGGTATCCTGTGCCTACATAAAAGCCTGTCGTCTGCTCGGATATTCCGCCTGCTCCGTTATCGGATTGCGTCGCAAACTTCGTGAAAAAGGCTTTTCTGCCGAGGCGTCCCACGTTGCGGTAAATATGGTTTGTGATATGGGTCTTATTGACGAAGAAGCGTTTGCAACACGTGAGGCGGAACTGTGCCTTGAAAAATATTGGGGTGAGCGTCGCATAATTTCAAAACTTCGTGAGAAAGGGTTTGCAAATTCGACAATTCAATCGGTCAGAGATTTTCTTCTTTTCTACGACTTTGATAAGAGATGCTTGCACGTTGCAAGAAAAAAATTCGGTAAAAAAAGCCTTGACCGTCAAGATTACTCAAAAGCCTACGGTTCGCTTGCCCGTTTGGGATACAGCGGTTCACAAATCAATTACGCACTGAAAATTTTGTCCGACGGCAATTACGACGAGTTTTCAGACGACGAGCGATGACCACCAAAATCACCTATGCAAAACACTTACAAAAAAAAGCAAGGCAACCTCAAAATTGCCTTGCTTTTAATCGTTTGAGTAAAATAACCTACATTTAAGATTATAAATCAATATTCTGCCGTACCCGTTGTTCTGGGATAAGGTATAACGTCTCTTATGTTTGACACACCGGTAAGATACATAATGATTCTCTCAAAGCCGAGACCATAGCCTGCATGTTTGGTTCCGCCGTATCTGCGAAGATTTACGTACCACCAATAGTCTTCTTCTTTGAGTCCGCATTCTTCCATACGTGAAAGGAGAACGTCAAGTCTTTCTTCTCTCTGTGAACCGCCTATAATCTCACCGACTCCCGGAACGAGAAGGTCCATAGCGGCAACGGTTTTACCGTCGTCGTTAAGTCTCATGTAGAACGCCTTTATCTCCTTCGGATAATCAATTACGAATATCGGACACTTGAATACCTGCTCCGTGAGATATCTCTCATGTTCTGTTTGCAAATCTATTCCCCACTCTACGGGATATTTAAAGTCTGCACCGCTGTTTTTAAGAATTTCAACAGCCTCGGTATAAGTCACCTTTTTGTACTCACTGTTTGCAAGCGTAGTAAGTCTCTCAATCAATCCCTTATCAATAAACTTGTTAAGAAATTCAAGTTCATACGAACATTTGTCCATAACGTGTCTTATAATGAACTGAATCATATCCCATGCAAGTTGCATATTGTCGTTAAGGTCCGCAAAAGCAATTTCGGGTTCTATCATCCAAAATTCTGCGGCGTGGCGTGCAGTATTTGACTGCTCCGCTCTGAACGTGGGACCGAAAGTATATATGTTGCCGAATGCCATGGCATACGTTTCGCCTTCAAGTTGTCCTGATACAGTAAGGTTTGTGCTTTTTCCGAAGAAATCTTTGGAAAAATCAACTTCACCGTCGGGAGTCAACGGAGGATTCTTCATATCAAGAGTGGTAACTCTGAACATTTCTCCCGCTCCCTCTGCATCAGATGCCGTAATAAGGGGCGTGTGAACGTATACAAATCCTCTGTCATTAAAAAATTTATGGATTGCAAAAGCCACTTCGCTTCTAACTCTGAAAACCGCAGAAAAGAGATTTGTTCTCGGTCTGAGATATGCCTGCTCACGCAAATATTCCACTGTATGTCTCTTCTTTTGAAGCGGATAATCCGGTGTGGATTTTCCCTCAACCGTAACCGTCTTGGCTTTAAGTTCAAAAGGTTGGTTTCTGTCCGGCGTAAGTTCGAGTACACCCTCAACAACAACCGAAGAACCTACGTTAAGGGAAGCGATTTCATCATAATTTTCTATAAATTCTCTTTCAAAAACAACTTGCAACGTAGGGAAACAACTTCCGTCGTACAAATCTATAAAACCGAACGCTTTGCTGTCACGCACGCTTCTTGCCCAACCGCCGACAACTATTGTTTTTCCGGCGTATTCGTCTCTTTGCGAATAAACGTCTTTTATAAGTGTTCTTTTCATAACAAAAAATTCCTTTGACACAAATTATCGTTATTATTGTACATCTTCCAAGTAAAAAAGTCAATACATTTTTTTATTTTGTTCGTTAAAACTCGCAAAAATAACGTCAAATTATCCGAAAGTGCTTGAAAAACTTTAATATATGTGCTAAAATATAGTTTAACACGGTATTTAACACCGTATTGAATTACAGGCGGTATTGTTTTATGGATTACGAAATGCTTGATAATATACTTTCCGATGCGGTAAACGATTCGGAACTGCGTTCGAGCGATATTCCCGCAATTTCACTTTATCTCGATCAAATAATTCATCTCATTTCCGACAGAGCGGAAAAGGGTTCTCCACGTTTTTACGGAAGAATTCCGACAAAAACAATGGTAAATAACTATTCAAAAGCGGGATTGATTACTCCGATAAACGGAAAAAAGTATTCGGGTGAGCAAATAATTCAGATGCTGATGATAAATTCACTCAAAAACACGTTTTCAATTGCCGAAATAAAAAGTGCAATGGACGCATTTTACGAAAACGCAAAAGACGGCGAAACACTTCTCGATATTTATGACAAATATCTTGATATGAAAGAGCGTGCAAAACTCTCTTGCCCTTGTGCCGTAAAGGAAATGATAGAGGAGAATGGCTTTGATATTTCCACGGAAGTTGGTTGTCTCGGGGCGATTTTGGGCGTTGCTGCAATGGCTGACTATATGAACTGCATCGCACACGCAATGCTGGAAGTTGTGGCACCGCAAAGGAAGGTGTTTGGCGACACAGATGAGGTAGCGATGGCGACAAAAGCGACCGAAAAGCAGGTAAAACAAGGGGCAAAAGCCGTTAAAAAAGAGACAAAACGTGAAAACAAGGCACTGAAAAAGGCCGAAAAAGGGTCTGCAAAGGGTTCCACCGGGGTAGATTCGGAGACTTCCAAGGGTTCTGCGAGGGCAGACTCAGGGTATTCCA
>CAZGJC010000003.1:29776-59319 GCA_964526505.1 uncultured Clostridium sp. | reverse complement strand
GGGGTAGATTCGGAGACTTCCAAGGGTTCTGCGAGGGCAGACTCAGGGTATTCCAATGACTCCGGCAGGGCAAACGAGGGGTATTTGGAGAATTATGACACGGCAAACGGAGAGGCACTCAATGATATCGCCACGGCAGACGAAGGATTTATCAACGCCTCGAAAGCCGGCGGAACAGAGCCTGTTTTAAATCCCGTTGAAAACGACAACACAACTTTGGAGGAATAAATGTCGGTAAACATAAGAGAAGTATCCACGGAGGCACTTGCATACCTCGGGGATTCGGTAATTGAAATTAAAGTTCGTCTGAGGTTAGTTCAGTCGGGCATATCACATTCGGGAGAACTGAACCGAGAGTCTCAAAAATACGTAAAAGCGGTTTCGCAAGCGGCCGCCATGCAAAATATACTGCCCATACTTTCATCCGAAGAAGAGGCAATATTTAAGCGTGGAAGAAATATGTCCGGTGGAAACGTTCCGAAGAGTTCATCCGCTATGGAATACAGATTGGCAACGGGAATGGAAGTTTTATTCGGTTATCTTTATTTATGTGAACGGAGCGAACGCATAGACGAATTATTCGATTTGGCATTTCCGCAAAACCGACTTTCAGACAATACAATACAAAAATGACAAACAAAGAAAGGATTTTTAAATATGAGTGTACAGATTAAAATCAACGTAAAAGATTTCGGAGAAATGACAGCGGAACTTTATCCCGACAAAGCCCCCGAAACAGTTAGAAACTTCATCAAACTTGCAAAAGAAGGTTTTTTCAACGGTCTTATTTTCCACAGAGTTATAAAAGGTTTTATGATTCAGGGTGGCGGATTTACACCCGAATTTCGTGAAAAGAGAACTTCGTCCATAAAGGGTGAGTTTATCGCAAACGGATTTATGTCCAACAATCTCAAACACACAAGAGGCGTTCTTTCAATGGCACGCACACAGGACCCCAACTCCGCATCATCGCAATTCTTTATTATGCACATGGACGCTCCCCATCTTGACGGAGCGTATGCGGGATTTGGAAAAATCACCGACGGAATTGAAATTGTCGATATGATAGCAGGCGTAAAAACAGGTTCTTACGGCTGGTACGAGGACGTTCCCAAAACTCCCGTTATCATTGAAAGCATTGACGTAATCGAAGAATAAGTAAACGAAAAATACGACGCTCTAAAATCAAGCGTCGTATTTTTCGTATTTACGGTTTCGACTTTAAGTCATCGGCATCAATCTTGGAAAGCAAGTTTAATACCCATATTTTGAATTCTTTCGCAATAATCACGAACTCTATCGGGACGATACTCTGCAATTCTATGTCCGTCAAATCCGACGCTTAAACGAACGCCCGATTCACGAACGATTGCCTGTTGCTCTTCGTCCTCGAAGAATTTGAGCATATACGGATGTTCTCTGTACTTATGAATACTGTCATAACTGACGTTCATTTCCCAGAAAATCCCCTGCTCTGCCATTTTCTTAAAGTAATCATACGGTTTTTCACCACGACTTTCAATAAATGCGAACATATCGGTATGAGCGATACCCAAGTTTTTGCATTTAAGTTTTTCGGCATATCCGAAAAGGTCGCCTTTTGTGGTTGTCAATTCACCTGCGTCAAGGTTTTCAAGCAGGCAATAATCAAAAAACGAAACGTCGGTTCCCTCGGGGAGAGCGGTTCTCATTTGATGTGTATGCGTACAAATTTCAAGTCCTCTGAGGAGTTTGATTTTATCTGCATATTTTTGTTTTATCAGGTCTATATGGTCAAAATAACGCACAAGCGTTCTGTAATAATCCTGACCGAGGTCACCCTCATAGAAGAAAACGTCAAGGCGTCCGTTACCTATTCCGTGGTTGTGGTCACAAATTCCGAACAGTTCGATACCGCCGGCAATCGCTCCTTCCACAACGTCGCACGGATTATCCGCCCCACAAAAAGAATAGTATGTGTGGCTATGAAGATCTTGTATCATTTTTCCGTTTTAATTATTCCACAACGTCAACAGACACGTCTTCGCTTGTTGCGTCAACAAAGTCGGAATCGTCTACTTCTCTTGAAAAGCGTGCTTTGAGTCTTGCGATGATATCCTTATCGAATTTGTTTTTAAGCACCGTGTAAGCGGCAATCGACGCCACTACAACACCGAGAACGGATACCGTTACAATGAAGAGAACTTTCCAAAGTCTCGCTTTGTTTTCCGCTTCAACTCTTTTTGCAAATACTCTGTCGTATGCTCTGTCTTTCATATCAGACATTTTTTCCCATACTGCGTTTTTCATAATTTTTTCCTCCGTTTTATTTTATTTAAAGACATACAATGGTGATTTAATTTTTTTAATTATACTACATAAGTCCCCAAATATCAATAGAAATTTTTTTAATTTTGTTAATTTTATGTGATTTTTCTTATTTTCATTGAAAAAAAGGTAAATATATGTTATAATGAATTTAATTTAATCGAGAGGTGGTTTACATACGGTGTCGGACAGATACGAATACATTGTAAAAAAAGGCGGTAGCACGGCATGTTTGGGTCACAAATTGCCGTTTTTATTCGGATACGTTTTACTTGCGTTTGCACTGGTTGTCATCGTTATCAATCTCTTTTACGGCGATTTACTGCTCATTCCCGCAACCGTTATGGCGATAGGGATAGAGATACTTGTCATATTTTTCTCCTGGCGATTTTCTAACGTTGAATTCGAAAGCACGATTGAGGGGTCATCTCTCGTCGTTTGCACAATAAAAGGAGGCATACACAGGAAACTCTCGTTTGAAGCGGACATTTCGTCTTTTTCGGAAATAGGACTTTTCACAACAGGTGCGTCGGAGTCGATTGAAAATCGCCACATCGACAAAGATTACGTATTTATTTCGTCACTCAAATCCGAAAACATATACTACGGCATTTTCACGGAGGGTGAAGAAGTTTGCATAATTTACTTTGAAACTCTTCCCGACGGGTTTTCGTACATAAAGAAAATTAACCGTTCTGCCGTTCGTCGTGCCGAAATCGCCTGTCAAGGCACAAGAATCACGGACAAATCAAGCAATTAACTTTTAGGGGAAAGGAACAGCAAATGAAAAAACAGCCGGAGATAACCGTTCGTCTGTCCGAGGACTTACTTCGCAAGTTACTTTACGTATCGGAAGCGGAGGGACGCACGCCCAACAATCAGTTTTTATTTATGCTTCGCAACAATATTCAATATTTTGAAAAAACCAAGGGAAAATTCGACACACAAAAACTTGCACAAATCGACGTTTCCGCATACGTTTCCGACGACGAAACTCAAAATTGAAAATCACAACAGAGGAAATCAAAAATGGAATTTTTTAAAAATCTCGAATTTCTCGTTGAGGGCGTACGTGCCGTTGACGTGAAAATGGTTGCAATGTGGATAATCGGTGCGATTCTCATCTATCTTGCAATAAAAAAGGACATGGAACCCGCTCTCCTACTTCCGATGGGATTCGGAGCGATACTTGTCAATCTTCCCTTTTCGGCGGTCGTTGAAGAAGGAAGCGGTATAATATCCAACCTATATCACGTGGGAATTGAAGTCGGTGAGGCAATGCCTCTGCTTTTATTCATCGGCATCGGTGCGATGATTGACTTCGGTCCTCTGCTTGCCAATCCGAAATTATTTATTTTGGGCGGTGCAGCACAGTTCGGAATATTCGTCACGATGATATTTGCGTCCATGATGGGATTTTCGGTTAACGATGCGGCGTCGATTGCGATAATCGGTGCGGCTGACGGTCCCACGGCAATCATGGTGGCAAAAGAACTTGCGTCGAATTATCTCGGTCCGATTATAGTGGTGGCGTACTCGTACATGGCTCTGGTGCCGATAGTTCAGCCTGCGGTAATCAAAGCCTGCACGACAAAAAAAGAGCGTCAGATAAAAATGCACTACAACCCGAAGCAAGTTCCGAAAATTCTCAAAATAATTTTCCCGATTGCGGTTACGATAGTGGCAGGTCTCATCGCTCCCGAATCGCTCTCGCTTGTGGGAATGCTTATGTTCGGAAATCTCATACGTGAATGCACACGTCTCGGTTCACTTTCCGACACTGCACAAAATGCATTCTCGAACATTATAACTCTTCTTTTGGGAATAACCATTTCATTCCAGATGAAAGCGGAATCGTTTATTCAAATTGAAACGCTCATAATTATGGCTCTCGGTCTTTTCGCTTTCGTATTCGACACGTTCGGCGGAGTTATGTGTGCGAAAATTATGAATTTATTCTGCAAAGAAAAAATCAATCCCATGGTCGGTGCGGCAGGAATTTCGGCGTTCCCGATGGCTTCACGAGTAGTTGAAAAAATGGGAATCAAAGAAGATCCCTGCAATCATCTGCTTATGCATGCGGCAGGTGCAAACGTATCCGGTCAGATTGCCTCGGCAATTGTGGGCGGTCTGATAATCGGATTTGTCGTAGGTTAAGGAGGATGCAAATGAAACTTTTAAACGTATTGAATTTAGCACTTCTCAACGTCCTCGGTGGTGCATTTGACGGACTGACTCCGATGAATTGGGACACCATAAAGGTCGCACTCAACGTAACTTGGAAAGGTCTTGTTGCAATTTTCGCCGTAATTTTTATAATTATTTTAATAGTCAAACTCATTCAATGGGCGATTGTCAAAATATCGACTCCGCCAAAGGATGAGGAATAAAAAATCAGCCGTCCGCTTGAATTTGGGTTCAAGCGGACGGGTTTTTATATTTACAGTATAGACTCACCAAAATCAACAAATAATAACAAGGGACAAAATTCCTAAAACACAAAAACAAAGCAAGGAAGGCTTAAAGATATATGAAAGCAACGGGAATTGTAAGACGCATCGACGACCTCGGTCGTGTCGTTATACCAAAGGAAATAAGAAGAACCATGCGTATACGGGAGGGCGACCCGCTTGAAATTTTCACCGACAGGAACGGTGAGGTGATATTCAAGAAATATTCGCCAATCGGAGAACTTACGTCATTTGCCGGTCAATATTGTGAAACACTTTACAAAACTTGCGGTCTATCCGTCATTGTATGCGACAGGGATTCGGTTGTGGCATGTGCGGGCATATCCAAGAAAGAATATGCGGACAAGTCTTTATCGGAAGAACTCGAAAAAATCATGGAAGGGCGTTCAATCTACACACGGTCCGAGGCGGGTAGAAAAATGCCCGCTCTATCCGACGGCGGAAATCACTACGTTACGGTCGCCATGCCGATAATTTGCGAGGGTGACGTAATCGGTTGTGTGGCATCGCTGGTTGAAAACGAAAAAGACGCCATACCGGAATCCGTCGAATGCAAACTTATTCAAACGGCGGCAAGTTTTCTGGGCAAGCAACTTGAAGAATAAAATTTTAGGAGCGATTGCATTGAAAGATATGCATCGCTCCTTTTGGATTTTATTTTTTCACATATCCGATAACGTCACATTCGGCGTAATTATAGGCAAAACTCGGGCATTCACCGCCCATTTGCAGGGTATAAGTTATACGACCGTCAGCATCGGCGACAGCACTGTACACAAAGCCGTGCGTTACTTCGTCACGATAACGGAAACGCACAAAATCGCCTTTTTTATATTTTGCGGTATCCGGATATTTATCATTTGCATTTCGCTTCAAAAATTTACCAAAAAACATAAAATCACCTCTATGATTATCATAACACATATCGCAGAAAAAATCAACCGCAAAAAAGGACTCGCACACAAAAGCCAGAGGACAAATTAAGGATGACAAAAATTTGCAAATCTATTGCAATTTAACTATCATTATGGTATAATGGTTCAAAATGCAAAGAGTTTATTTTTGCTTTGACATCGACTTGATTATATGATGGAAAACACAGAAAGGTTATACAAAAATGGCAAAGGTTAATCAGAAATTCCCCGGTTTGGACAGTTCTCTCACAGACCCCAGAACAAGACGTTATCTCACACCCAAGAGAGTTGTTCTCACAAAGGGTGACGTAACAAACACGGAATCTCTTTTGAATGAAAAAACAAATCAAATAACGCTTGATCCCGGCAACGGTTGCGTACTTCAAAATCACAAAGACGGCGAAAACGCATCTATTCTTATCGACTTCGGAATTGAATTTCCCGGAAGTATGCGTCTTATGATTTGGAGCGTAAGAGGCAGAAACAACAGAGCGGATTTACTCATAAGATTCGGAGAGAGTGTCAGCGAGGCTATGACTCCCCTTTTCGTAGAAAACACAACGAACGACCACGCTATACGTGATCGTGTAATGAACGTAGGTTTCCTTTCTTCCAACGAAACCAACGAATCCGGTTACCGTTTTGCATATATCGAACTTCTCGAACCGGAAGGACTTGTTGAATTCAAGGCAATACAGGGTGTATTCACGTATCTTGACCTTGAATACAAGGGATCTTTTGAATGTAGTGACGAAAAAATAACCAAGATATGGAACACGGCGGCATACACCGCTCACGTAAACATGCAGGAATATCTTTGGGACGGAATAAAGAGAGACCGTCTCGTTTGGATAGGTGACATGCACACGGAAGTTCGTTCCATTCTCGCAACGTTCGGAGATCAGGAAGTAATTCACCGTTCGCTTGACCTCGTTCGCAACGAAACACCCATAGGAAGATGGATGAACGGTATGTCGTCCTACTCCATATGGTGGTTACTGATACAGCACGACCTTTACAGAACCACCGGCAATATGGAATATCTTAAAGAACAGAAAGAGTATCTTACCGGACTTTTGGGTGTACTTTCGGATTGCGTTGATGAAAACGGCGTGGAACATATGCCCGAGGACAGATTTATCGACTGGCCCTCACGTGGTCACGACGAAGCGGTTCATGCAGGTCTTCAAGGTCTTCTCCGTTTAGCACTTATACGAGGCAGTGAACTTCTCAAACTTCTCGGCGAAGAAATTATTTCGCACAAATGCGACGAAGCGTCGGAAAGAATGTTAAAGCATATTCCCGACTGTGCAGGTTCAAAGCAAGCCGCCGCTCTCCTCATTCTCTCCGGAATAGGTGATCCCGAAAAACTCAACAAAGAGGTAATATCACCCAGAGGAGCGAACGGATATTCAACGTTCTTCGGATACTATATTCTTGCGGCAAAAGCAATTGCAGGCGACCTTACGGGTGCATTACACGATATGAAATCATATTGGGGAAGCATGCTTGATATGGGTGCCACCACGTTCTGGGAGGACTTCCATCTTTCGTGGCTTGAAAATGCGGCAAGAATCGACGAGCCTGTACCGGAAGGCAAAATTGATATACACGGTGCATACGGAGATTTCTGCTACAAGAACTTCCGTCACTCACTTTGCCACGGTTGGGCATCGGGTCCGTGTCCATTCCTTACCTATTACGTTCTCGGCGTAAGAGCTATTTCCGCAGACACATACGAGATAAAGCCGAACCTTGCAGACCTTGACTGGGCTTGCGGTACAGTTCCCACAATACACGGAACGATAGAAGTATCCGCAAAGAAAGTTGACGGTGTGACGGTTGTCGAATACAAGGTTCCCGAAGGAATAACAGTTATAGATTGATTTTACGTTTAACCCGTGATAAACAGTTATCACGGGTTAAGTGCAAACAAAAATTACAGGAGTCACTATGCAAATAGTAATTATCGGAAACGGAACGGTAGGCGACACGCTTATTTCCTCTGTGTGTGAAGAGGGTCACAACGTTACCGTTATAGACGAAAACCCCGCACTTGTTGACGAGGTGGTAAACAAATACGACGTTTTTGGAATAGTGGGCAACGGTGCCTCCGTGGAAATACAAAAACAGGCGGGCGTTGAAAACTGCGACGTTATAATATCCGTTGCAACCGAGGACGAACTCAATCTGCTTTGCTGTATGATAGGAAAACGTCTCGGGGCGTCACATGCCATAGCGAGAGTACGCAATCCGCAGTATCTTCGTCAGATGAACTACATGTGTGAAGAACTCGGAATTGACCTGATTGTCAATCCCGAATACGAAGCGGCAAGAGAAGTGGCAAGAATTATACGCTTTCCCGCTGCAATGAAACTTGACAAATTTGCAAAAGGTCGTGTTGAGGTTGTTGACATTCACATAGACTCTCACCACCCCCTTGCAGGTCAAAAACTTTCCGAATTACGTTCAAAATACTCCACGAACGCACTTATTTGCATTGTACGTCACGGAAGTCACGTTATTATTCCAAGCGGTGACTACACCATACGTAGCGGAGACACGATATCAATTACCGCTTCACGTAAAGACATATCGGAATTTTTCGTAAAAATCGGTATACTCGCAAAAAAGATAAGAAGCGTTTTCATAATCGGCGGAAACAGCATAACAAAGTATCTTGCAAGTATGCTCTCCACGGGTGGATTTTCCATAAAGATTGTCGAAGAGGACAGGGACAGATGTCGTGAACTGGCGGAAGAATTTCCACGTGCGACTATCATTTGCGGTGATGCCACAGACCCCGACTTACTTTGCGATGAAGGAATTGATTCGGCTGACGCTTGCGTTGTTACAACTCCCGACGACAAAAACAACATAATAATATCAATGTTTGCAAAAGCAAGGGGCGTTGACAAAGTTATTGCCCGTGTGTCTGCAAACTCATTTGCAAAACTTTCGGAGACGGCGGGAATAGACTCCGACGTGAACCCGAAACTTATAACGGCGTCTCACGTTATCAGGTATGTGAGAGGTCTTGCAAACTCCAAAGAAAATTCTTCAAAAAGTACGATAAAGACTCTTTACAAACTTGCCGACAACAAAGTTGAGGCACTTGAATTCGACGTTGGCGAGGATTTTCCTTACATTGCGACCCCTCTATGCGAACTTAAACTGAAAAAGGATCTTCTTGTGGCGGCTATTATACGTGACGGAAACGTAATTTACCCTCACGGTCAAACAACGCTTGAAGAGGGCGACAGTGTTATTGTAATCACAACAAACGAACATATGAATATTTTAGAGGACATTCTTTTGAGGTAACGGTTATGAACTTTAAAATGATGCGGTTTATCATCGGAGAACTCCTGATTGCGGAGGGAACGCTGATGTCTCTACCGCTTATAACCTCTCTTATATACGGAGAATTTTCCACCGTTTGGGCTTTTATAATTCCGATGATAATTCTCCTCTCTGTCGGTGTGCTTTTTATCATACGCAAGCCGACAGACAAAACTCTCGGAGCGAAAGAGGGTTTTGTCACCACGGGACTTTCGTGGATAATACTCTCTCTTTTCGGAGCGATTCCGTTTGTTATATCGGGTCTTATACCCAACTATATAGATGCGTTTTTCGAAACCGTTTCGGGATTTACAACGACGGGTTCAAGCGTTCTTGCCGTATCCGACTTTGACGGCTTATGGTCACCCGAGATAGCAAGCGAGGGATTACGAGGCATATTCTTCTGGCGTAGTTTTACAAACTGGATAGGCGGTATGGGCGTACTTGTATTCGTACTTGCGATTATGCCTCAACAGGATATGAAATCATCTCGTTTGGTTCACGTTATGCGTGCGGAAATGCCCGGTCCGAAAGTGGACAAACTTGTGCCGACCATTAAAAAAACCGCCTCGATAATGTACGCCATATACATTGTTATGACTCTGCTCTGCACGGTATTTTTACTGTTCGGCGGTATGGATTTATACGAAGCACTCACCACGTCGTTTTCAACGGCAGGCACGGGTGGATTTTCGATATGGCCAGACAGTATGATGACTTTCGGAACAAGCAACGTCGCTCACCCCGAATACTGCATTTGGGTACTTACGATTTTTATGTTACTGTTTTCGATAAACTTCAACCTTTACTATCTGATAATCACAGGCAAAGCACTCTCCGCATTACTCAGTGAAGAACTTCGTTGGTTTATCGGAATAGTTGTGGTGGCGGTAGCACTTGTGGGAATAAATATACACGTGGAAAACGGTTACAATTTTGCCGAATCGATTCGTCATTCATCATTTCAAGTACTGTCAATGTTATCAACGGCAGGATTTGCCACGGCGGACTTCAACCTTTGGGGCAACCTTGCGAAAACGGTATTACTTATATGTATGTTTATAGGTGCGTGTGCCGGTTCCACGGGTGGCGGAATAAAGGTCAGTCGTATAATAATCGCATTCAAAAGCACCATGGCGGAAGTCAGGCATATGATACATCCGAGGCGTGTAAAAAACGTACGCTTTGAGGGAAAGAGCGTTGACAAAGACACAAGAAAAGGTGTTTTTGCTTTTATTACCGCATATGCGTTTATTTTCTTCGGTTCGTTTTTACTTATAGCAATTTTCGACGGAAGAAGTATCGAAACTACGTTTTCAGCCGTTGCGACATGTCTTAACAACATAGGTCCGGGACTCGGAGACGTCGGACCCGCATCAAATTTTGCTTCACTGTCATTTGCATCGAAAGTGGTTCTTTCGATAGATATGCTTTTGGGCAGACTTGAAATTTTCCCCTTACTACTTCTCTTCTCTCCGTCCGTATGGCTTGAAAAATAAACAAATACGTTAAGAAAGATTAAGAATAATGACTAATAATGCAAAATTCATAGTTTTCGAGGGCATAGACGGCTCCGGAAAATCAACACAGATAAAACTGCTATCCGAAAGACTTGAAAAGCAAGGAATCAAAACCTCGCTTTCAGCCGAACCGACGGCGTACCCATCGGGCAAGCACATACGCAAAGTCCTTGCGGGAGACATCCAGGTGAGCGACGACGAACTTGCAGTTCTTTTTGCGTCTGACCGTGCAAATCACAACACCAATCCCGACGGCGGAATCGAAAGTTTACTGAGCAATGGCATTACTGCGATAAGCGACAGGTACTACTACTCTTCGATGGCATATCAGGGTGTTGTGATAGGGCTTCCCAGAGTTATGCAACTCAATCTTGAAAACCCCGACATACGGCATCCGGACCTTTGCATATTCCTCGACCTTGAACCGCAACAGAGTCTTGACCGAATAAATGCACGTCACATCAGCACGGAAATTTTCGAAACCTACGAATATCTCGACAAGACGAGAAAAACTTTCTTCAACGTTATAGATACTATGCGTGAGCGTGGAGACAACATAGTTTGCATTGACGCATCACGAACGGTTGAAGAAATTGCAGAGGACGTATACCGTGCGGCGATTTCCCTTTGGGACAATTAAAATTACGGAGGTAACTATGAGACGAACAACAAAACTTTTGGCTTTGATTATTGCGTCGGTATTTTCGGTTGCCTCCTTTTGCAATATTGCGGGGGCGGTGCAATACGTCACAGCCGGCACAAAGGGAAACACATCCGTATCCGACTCATACTCGGGCGGAAAATATTACACGTATCTTTCCGACGTTATTCTTACGGGAGACAATCCCACAGACGTAATTGCAATCGCTCTTTCGCAACTCGGATATCATGAAGGCGACTCGGAAAACGAACTTGACGGTCTTGGTGGCGGTGACGGAAACTTTGCCGAATACAATCTCAATTTCGGAGACTACAACGCAGGATACGGATATTATTGGTGTGCGTCGTACACATCGTTCTGCTTACTTCAAGCGAAAGTTCACAACTACAACAAACTAACCGACTGGTGTCGTGACCACAAAGGCGACACAAGATATATATGGCGAGAACTCAGTTGCGAAAAATGGCGGTCGGCGTTATGTGACGCAAATTTTTTCAGAACATCCGAGGGGCATAAAAACTCTTCAAGGCACCACTTCTCCGACTACTACGACCCGTCATATACACCGCAAGCGGGCGACCTGATATTCTTCACGGAGAACACGGACAAGTCCGCTTCACACATAGGATTTGTGGTTTACATTGACGGAGACTTTATTTATTCTGTCGAGGGCAACACAACAAAGCCGTCCACAGAGGACAGAGACGGCACAGGCGTATATCTGAAAAAGCACAAGATAAGCGACACTTACATTATCGGATACGGTGACTTACCGTACAAAACGCTTGACACGGTTAAAAAAATCGACTACTCGGGCAAAAATCCCACAACGGGAACGTATATGACGTTGCAAAACACAACGCTTTACAGCACGGCTGACGGGGCTTATGACAAAGATGAGGATTGTCAAACAACCATTCTTCCGTCTTACGCCATGATGAACGTTTGCGGAATCACATCAGGTGGAGCATTCCGCATAAAGTGTGCGGTTGACGGAGAAATAAAAGAAGGATACATACACGACGGAGAATTCGCAATTCAGATATCGTCCGAAATATTTGATTTAAGCATTCCGAGCAAAGGAATCGACTCGCCCGACAGCATAGGTGACACGGGAGATAACGGCAGTGGTGAGCAGAACAAAACGCACGGTTGCAATGCGGTAATTACCCCTTGTGTTTTTGCAATTTCGGTTACAATCGGTATTATCTCGGTTTTTGTATTACGCAAAAAGAAGTCACACATCAAATAAAATTTGAATTTCAAAACAAAGAAAGAGGGTACGCCTTTGTGGCGTACCCTCGATTTTTATTTGACTTCGGTTTTTATGCCGACTTTGAGTTATCTATCCAATACTCACTTTCACAATTGGGACAACTTACGGTTATTTTGTCGTCTTCTATCGTATACTGATAGTCGTGACCTTTGGGCGGAACGTAATCGGTATTATATTCCGCACCGCAAGAGCATTTATGGTTGGTATATCCACGTGTTGTGCAAGTAGCCTCAACTGTGGTATCAACGTAATTATGTCCTGTGGCAGATACGAAGTCCGTCTTATAAGTTGCTCCGCAACCCGAGCATTTATGCTCCGTATAGCCTCGTGTCGTACAAGTTTCGCTAACTTTAATCTCCTCATAATTATGACCCGTGGCAGGTATAATTTCGCCGTTATACGACGAACCGCACTCGCACGTATAAATCGTATATCCTACGGTTGTGCAAGTAGCATTTACCGTTTCCTCGATATAATTATGATTTGTTGCCGGAACGTACGTATCAACGTAAGATTCCTTACAGTTCTCGCAGGTATGCGTAGTATAACCCATACTTGTGCAGGTTGCATTTGTTACCGTGTCGACGTAATTATGTCCAAGTGACGGCGTTGTGGTCTTATACGACTTACCGCAACCGTTTGTACAAGTATAAAGGTCATAGCCTCTTGTTGTACAAGTCGGATCTTTGGACTCGGTTATCGAATAGGAGTGTTTAAGTTTTGCAATTACGGTTTGTTCGGTTTGAACGTATCCGCATATACCGCACTTATATCCGTCGGTAAGACCTGTTTGCAAGCAAGTTGCTTCTCTGCCATCTACTTTTACGATGGAGTGTTCGGTAACTCTTACGTAACCGCAAACGTTACAATCCGTATCACAAGCGTTATCGTATTTATGAGTTTCGACGTTTAATTTTTCATTACAAAGCGTACATACATACCAGTGGCTGTTTCCGTCGGTTGAGTACTGTCCCTCGGTATAGGCGTGAGAACATCCGGATGAACCTGTGGAATAATCACAACCGCTGTTTGTACAATTACCGTTTGCGTCAACGTTATGTCCCGTTGCAAGGATTATTTCCTGTTCTACGAGAATTGTACCGCAAGTAGAACACTTAATACCGTTTGTAAGACCCGACTCCGTACAAGTTGCCGACTTACCTGCTATGGTCTCTTCCGTATGGGTGTGCGACGTTACGGTATGACCGTTCATCGAATCCATACACAAGCCGAGCCACTGACCGAGTTGCAACATCGACTTTGCCGAAAGGTGTGCTGTATCTGTGTCGTAGCCCACATCGGCTTTGGAAAGCCAAGAGGTATAATCAAGAAGTATTGATTTACTGATACCGTACGTGGATTGCTCAACGGAAGCGTTTACACCGTCGTAAATATACTGTGCATTTGCACGCTTGGAATTATTGAGTTCTGTGCCGTATGGCCACATTTTGCTTGCAGAACCCGCTGCATTCATTTCGGAAATTGCATAGTCTACAAACGAAATACCACCCGAAACCGCATAACTTGCGAAATCGGCTCTGACGCTGTCGACAAGCAATTGTTCATATGCCTGATAGGACGATGCAAGACCTGTGGAACCCGAGTCGGATTCGCCTTGAACCCACATAAACGAGTGAATAACGGGTGTTTTACCTTCGGATTCAATCAATTTGAGCGAATCGTTTATGTATTTCGCCATTTGGTCATAGAGATATGCTCCCATATCGGAAACAAGTCCCCAGTTATCCATACCGTTTGCATCAGCGGCAAACCACTGACCGTTAAGAAGAGTTCCTGCGGCAGTGAACTTTATGATATAGAATTCCTCATTGGGATACTCGTTCGACAGATATTCGGCGATACCGAGTTCGGGACCAAATCTTAATTCGTTTTCACCTGCAATCTTAACGTTATAGGTTTCAAAAGCATTATTATATCTCAAAACCTTCCATTTATATCCACCGGTGGTATCCGTTGAATCTGCCATAGCGTTTATATTAGTGAAATGGATTTTTATATTGGAGTAATACTTATTGTTATAAATTGCACCGATATTAAGGTTATTTTCACCTGTACCGATATCATTTGTTGGGCTGGCACCGTAAGCGTTGGACTGACCTGCCAAGATGATTACGTTAGCCTGACCCGAACTACCTGTTATGGGCGAACCTGTTCCCGCAGATGAGGGTTCAACGACGTTTATAGTCCAAGACGTAAGAACCAGCACACTTCCGTCTTCCATTACTGCAACGAAAGTCAAAGTATGATTTCCACCCGAGAGAATGGCTGTGTTTGCGGTTATCTGCATTCTTTTTGCATACTGTCCGCCCGCATTTATAACCGCATCTTCGGTAGTTACCGTGTCGCAGGTTACCATAGTTGCGGTATAGTTATCAAAATAATAACCGAATTTACTTACAGGAGTTTTATAGCCTATCCAACCACGCAATGTTACGCTTGTACCTGCGTAGAGTCCTGAAATGCTCAACGTACCGTTAGCCTTATTGACGTTTGAAACAGATACGCTTCCTATCGTTTCGTCGGTAAATCCAACTGCCGTTCCGCCTATATAGTACTCGTCATAACATTTTCCGACAGGATTTTTTGTTATACCGGTTGTAACGTCGGTAACCTCCGCAAAAGGAACTACAACTCCCGACGAGGTAACAGCGGCAAACTGAACCGTTACGGTTTGCTCGCCGAGTTTTGAAAGGTCAGCGTATATACCACGTGTTACGGTATTTCCGAACACTGCGTTATCAAGTGACGTTATATTTGTAACACCGCCTTCACTTGCGACTCTCTCATGGGCGTCTTGTGCCGATTCGACGTTAACTACTGTACAATCGTTCCAAATGAGACCGTCAACCGACCACTTATAGCCGGATATGGTTGCGTTATCAAGAAGAACCCATCCTCTGATTTCAAGAATATTTACTCTGTAAGAGAGTGGGTATGCTTTCGTTGCAATACCCTTTGAACCTGAACCGCTCGCACTAAACGACTGTCCGTTGAGCCAGTCGATATTTGCGTAGTAGTTAATCTTCGTGGCAGTGGGGTCTGCCTTACCGCACTTACAAACACCGCTTGTGTACGTATGTGCTGTTTTATTTGTTGTTGTACCACAAACAGAGCATTCCTGCCAGTGTTGCGTATCGTTATATTCATAAGAGTAAGAATGCGTTCCGACGTCACCGTCTGTAAGACCGCAAAGCGTACAGGTTTTAGGTTCTTTACACGTTGCGTTTTTCCAGACGTGTTCAAGTGCGTCTATTTTAGAACCATAGGAAATTGTTTGTCCGCAACTCGAACAGACAGTATCACCCGTATATCCGTCAATTCCGCACTTGGCGTCTGTCTTTCCGCTCAAATACGTTTCGGAATGAGAACACGTTGACGTGCTACTGTCACTGACAAGGTTTGTAAGTGAGAGGAATGCATAAGTTTGACCGTCACTACTCTCTCTTCCGAAATAGAGTGTTGTATCGGCAGTTACGGAGACACCTGAAAGGTTTGCAACCGCCTCGAAGTTTGCACCCGACACACTCGGATTTATCATATTATTCCAAGTTGTTACGGCGGTTATATGGTCCTGCGTACCGTCTGTAAACGATGCGGAGCAGTTATACCAAGTTTTGGCGTCAACCGACCACTTAATAACTTCTTTTTGACCGCCGTCAATCATACACCAACCGGAAACTCTTACCGTATCATCGGAATTTATCGCATTACCCTTAGGGATTGTAGGCCATTGTCCTTGCAATGCGACAAGTTCGCTTGAATAGTTCGAATATACCGTGCCGTCAGGTCCGATACCGTTGATATAGTTTACAACTCCCGCCATAGGATAGGACGTTGCCGACGTATCGGGGACTGAAATATTTTGAAGTTCAAGGAATTTGGTAACTTTGGATGTGTCACTGTTACTTATCGCTCCGATTTGAACAGTTACCGTATTTCCCTTACATCCCGAAAGGTCTACAATAATAGCGTTTGCACCTTGGAAAGATCCTTTCGCCGTGGGGATGCTGTCAACGTCAATTCCATGCGTACCAAGCCAATTTGTCGTCTTAACTGTGCTTACTATTTCATTGCTCAAATTTCCCTGAGTACCACCGCACTCATACCAGTTTGTACCATCTATTGAATAAACGTATTTGGAAACACCGCCTGCCATTGCCATCCAACCGCAAACTTGAACAGTGTTACCCGAGATAACCGTTGTTCCCGTAACCGTACAAACGAGGTTACTTCCACCGCCCGCAGCCGGAACAGCCGGATCAAGGGTGTTGCCACTCATACTATTGTTTGCTTTAATAGTACTGCTTGCAACACCGTTTATGGAATCTATGGTTCCGTGGTATACAATATCATTTGTGGCACTCGTTCCCGAGAGAGCGGGGGTTCCGCTGATACTCGGAGTAGTGGAGGTTGTACCGTCGCTTACGACAACGTTTGAAACAGTGAGGAAGTGAGAAACAAGTGCCGTATTATTTGATACAACTCTTGCAAACATAACGTCAAGAGTTTGACCATTGTATGCCGAAAGGTCAACAGACACGTCAAAGCACGCTTTGTCGTAATTGACGTACGTGAAGTTTACTCCTCCACCGCTTGCGGCTGTTTTATGTGCTTCCGAACCCGGTGTATACGTACTGCCTGTAACGTTAAGCCAAGTTGTACCGCCGTCAACAGAGTAAACGACGTCGCCTTGACCGCCGTTTATCATACACCAACCTTTAATGGAAAGTATACTGTCGGTTGTCTGCTTCGACGGAACCATTGACGCAGGGTTTCCACGTGTTGCGACATGGTCGGACGAATATGCTGTTGAGTCGCCCTTAGGACCTACGCCGTTGATATAGTCTATCAACGCATACTGCATATACGACGTTGTGGGTGTAAGACCGCTTGAAGTTATTCCGCCGGATGAAGAACCGCCGGACGAACTGTCTGTACCGACTTTGACATTGGTTATTGTTGCAAAATGAACGTAACCTTGTGACGTTTCGGTCTCGGTTGTTGCTTCACTATTAACATATTTCAAATTTCCCGATTCTCTCGCCAACATTACGTCAACGGTCTGACCGTTATAAGACGAAAGGTCTATTGACAGGCTAAATCCCTCATTATTTCCGTAGCCCCATGATTTAATCCACGATGAATCACCCGAAAGTGTCGGAATCATTCCTGTTCCATCTTCATTACCCAGAAGTTCATCCTTGATATTATGACAGGTGACGCTACTTATGCTCTTCCACGTAGTACCGCCGTCTACGCTGTACTTGAAGTTATAGGTCTGATTACCTTTTGTTGCAGATGACGGTCTCTTTAAAGCACACCATCCTGTTACGTAGAGCGTATTTGAAACGTTTGAATTAAAATTAACAGGGTTTATTACCAGTGTATTAGACGTAGCGTTTAATCCGCCGGACACTTGTCCGCTGAAAGTAATTGAACTTGAACTTACATCTTCAATACTTGCAGCCATTGCACTGCAATTTGAATTGGATACTGTTCCGCTCGAAGATCCTGACGACGAACCACTGCCTGACGATGAACCACTTGACGTTGTACCTGTTTGCGTCAACTGGATTATACGGTCACTGTTATTTTTTATATAATAAGTGTTACCGTTATATTTACATTGAAGAACGGTACCCGAAACAATACCCGTAACCTCAAACAAAGTTCCCTTGGGGAGAACAACGTAACTTCCGCTCATTGAAGAGGAAGAATAGAGGTACTTTGCACTTTCGGGGTTAATATAAAGACCCGTTGTTCTTGTGCTTGCCGTTCCTATTGAATAATCAATGGGAGAGGTTGAAGTATTATAGGGCAATGCACCGTAGCCCAAAATATACGTACTTGTTTTATAGTTATAACTTTTGAACGCAACACGACCGCCGTTTGCAACAACGCCCGACGCACCGCTCGTATTACCCTCTATGGTATAAACCGTGCTTCCCGACGTATAAACTACCATACCTATATGGTCAGCCCATGCGTCACCGCCGTTTTCAAAGAAAATAAGGTCACCGGGCTTCGGTGTATACGTTCCGTTGCCTCTTCCGGCAGACGCTTGCCAATATCCGCACTGTTTAAGTTGAGACACCCAATATCCGCAAGATATTTCGCAATATATGTATTTTGAGTCACCGAGGTGGCTTCTTGCGGCGTTAGCGGAACCCGTACCCTGTTTATTTACGCCCGCTTGACGCAATACCCACGTCATAAATGCCGCACACCAAGCGTAGTTTGTTCCTACGTCGTAGCCGTAGTTATAGCAGTATTCGGTATAGTTACTTGAACCACCCGTTGTACCCGAAAGGTCGGAACTGCTGTTACTCTCCATATACTGAACCTGTGAGAGAGCGACCGCCAAAACGTCGGCACGCTGGTTACCCGACAGGGGTATGGACGTTAACTGTTTGTAATACTTTCCGCCCTTATAACTGTCCGAAACGGAATTTTTTCCCGAAACGTAAGTCAAGGCAGAGAGTGAGAGCGACGCACAAGAAATGATAAACGTCAAAACCAAAAGCGTCGCAAGAGATTTCAAAATAAACTTCTTCATAGTGAAATCTTTCCTTTCCTAAATATTTTTCAAGAATTAGACTGCCGAACGCAAAAAAATCCCGTTCGGCACTCGGTCGGCGTATCCGACCGTGGGGGACGCTGGGGATAATGCTAAATATCAGGATTTGAAGACATATAATATATAGTACATATCTTCAAAGATATACATTCAAATTATACCATAAAATCCTTGATTTGTAAAATGCTTTTATTCATTTTTTACAATCTGTTTTCAATTTGTGAATCGGTCATTGTGTGTGGTGAAAATACACAAAGCGGTCACGCTTGCATTCAATTTCGGAAGTGCTGTTTTTGTGGATTTTTAAATTTATGTTCGTCAGTTTTCACAAATGCAATTTTAATCGTTTTGCTGTTTATCTGCGTTTTGCAACACAAAACGGACAAATGAGAAAAAACAAAACGGGGAACATGCAAAGTTCCCCGTTTTGTTTTGTATATCGGTTATAAATTACATATAAAATTCCGCTTTAAGGCTTCTGTCAAAGAGGTCGGATATAGCGGTTTTAGGTTCAACGCCGTTATAAAGCACGGAGTAAACCGCAGAGCAGATAGGCATATCTACATCATACTTATCGGCAAGTTTCATAATTGCTTTTGCGGTATAATAACCCTCGGCAAGTTTATCGTAGTGTTCTCCGCTGACAAGCATTTCGCCGTACATTCTATTATGGCTATGCTTTGAGAACACAGTTGCTTCATAGTCACCGAGGTGGCAGAGACCGTATGCGGAAAGTTCATTACCGCCCATTTTTGCGATAAGTCTCGAAACTTCCCTGGCACCACGGGACATCAATGCTCCTTTAAGAGACGTAAGTCCCAGTCCGTCAAGCATACCTGCGGCAATTCCGATAACGTTTTTAGCCGCCGCACCTATTTCGTTACCTATCATATCTTCACCGTAGTAAAAACGGATAAGGTTACTTGAAAAGTTTTCGACAAGGTATTTCTTAACTTCTTGATTTTCGCTGTCGATTACCATACAGTTCGGCACGCCTGCGTAAAATTCCTGAACGTGTCCCGGTCCTATCCAAACCGCAACGGAGCAGGACGGGTCAATACCGTCACCGGCAACCTCGGAGAGGCGTCTGCCCGTTTCGATATCAATACCTTTCATACAAAGGACGAATATTTTATTTTTAAGGTTCAACGGTTTCATCTCTTCAACAAAACCGGCAAGACCCTGAGAATTTATGGAGATTACGATAACTTCCGCATCACAAAGGCAATGAATATCGGTGGATATTTTTACGCTTTCGGGAAGTTCAAGCAAATCGTTTTTGCGTTCTTTCATAAATCTCTGTATATCAGCCGCCTGTGCAGGTCCGTAAAGAGTGACGTCAAATCCTTTTTTGGCAGAAAGATACCAAGTTATAAGAGAACCCCATCTTCCCGCTCCGACAACACTTATTTTCAAAACAACCTCCCGTGCAAAAAAGCACTTGAAAAAAAACGTATTTTAGTGTAGAATATAATCACACGATTTCATTATACATCAAATTCAAAAAAAAGTCAATAGAAAGGTTATGTCTTAATGTTAAGCATAAGCGTAAATAATATTTGCCTGTCGTTCGGAGACAAGGTGGTTCTGGACAAGGTTTCGTTTTCCCTTGAAGAGTCCGACCGTCTCGGAATTATCGGCGTGAACGGAAGCGGAAAGACTTCCCTTTTCAAAATAATCGAGGGGGAATATACGCCGACGTCGGGCGAAGTTTACATATCAAAAGGAAAAACAATAGGAGTATTATCTCAATACGACGCTTTTGCGGACGGAGATGCGGAGTATCCGATTTCGGTCACTGCAATTGAGCGTATGTACAACGCATTCCCCGAACTGTTACGAGACGAGGAGCGTTTATCGGAACTTGAAAATTTACTTTCGGACTACGAAAACGAAAACCACTCGTCGTACACGTCGGAATACACGTCGCTTCACGAAAGGTTTATACAAAACGGCGGATTGGAATTCAAAGGCAGATGTGCGTCGATTTTATCAAAACTCGGTTTTTCGGAGAATGATATTCACTGTCCCGTAAATTTACTTTCGGGAGGACAGCGAACACGTCTTGCACTTGCCGTTCAACTATGTCGTGAGCCTGACATTTTAATGCTTGACGAACCGACAAACCATCTTGACGTGGAGACGCTCGGGTGGCTTGAAAACTTTTTGTCGCAGTACAAAAAATGCATTATGGTCATCTCGCACGACAGATATTTTCTCGACAAAGTTACAAACAAAACTCTTGCGGTGGAAAATCACAAAGCGAAACTCTACAACGGCAACTATACAAAGAGCATGGAGCAGAGAAAAATCGACCGTGAAATATACGAGCGACACTACAAAAACCAACAAAAGGAGATTGCCCGTCAGGAGGCTTACATCGCACAGCAGAGAGCGTGGAACAGAGAACGCAACATAATTGCGGCGGAGTCACGTCTCAAATTACTTGACAAAATGGAAAAACTCGACGCTCCCGATTCATCTCCCCGTGCGATACGTATGAAGTTTACTTCGTCTTTGCAGAGTGGGAACGACGTTGTAAATATAAAATCGCTCTCGATGGGATTCGGTCAGAGAAATCTTTTCGAAAATCTCAATTTTCTCGTAAAGAAAAACGACCGTCTGGTAATTATAGGTCCGAACGGTTGCGGAAAATCCACGCTTATAAAACTTTTGATGAACAAACTCGTCCCCGTATCGGGAAAGATAGAATACGGCTACAACGTGGAGATAGGTTACTACGACCAGGAAAACCAAAATCTCAACGACAAAAACACCGTCCTTGAAGAACTTTGGAGCAAGTATCCCACATTACCCGAACGTCAAATACGTTCGGCACTTGCGTGGTTCAACTTTTTCGGAGACGACGTTTACAAAACGGTGGAGGTTCTCTCGGGTGGAGAAAGAGCGAGGCTTACGCTATCAAAACTTATACTGTCGCATATGAATTTACTCATTCTCGACGAGCCGACAAACCATCTTGACATAGATTCACGTGAGGCACTCGAAAACGCTCTTGCCGAATTTGACGGCACAGTTATTGCGGTGTCGCACGACAGATATTTTATAGAAAAAACCGCATCACGCATAATAGAACTCAAACCCGGCGGATACTGCGACGGGGATATGTTCGACTATCAGGTAACTCAAAAAAATCAAGCGTACACGGAATTTCGTGAATTCGTCGAAAATCGCAAGGCGACTATCGGCGGTGGCGTGGCGATATCTGAAAAGTCGGAAAACGTGACCGACAGCAAAGAACAATATTTAAGGCAAAAGCAAAACGCATCGGAAGCACGGAAAAAAGCAAGCAAGATTGAGCGGTTAAAAAAAGAAATGACCTCGCTTGAAGATGAACTTATCGTCACAGAGGAAAAAATGCTTGGGGAGGCTTCGACCGACTACAAACGGCTCTCAGAACTCGACAACCGAAAAAACGAAATAGAAGAGCGTCTTATGGAAATTTATTGTGAACTTGACGAACTCGAAAAATAGTTAAAAAATGCGTACACCGCTCGGGTGTACGCATTTTTTACATAGTTATGACCGAAAGCATTGTTCCTCTGCGTCCTTTTGAATATCTATGAGAGAAAAAGAGGTCGTGTTCGCAACACGTACATCCGTCAACGACGTTTATATTCTCCGACGGTATTCCGCAGTCACGCAGAATATTTTTATTTGTACCCACAAGGTCACAAAAATATTTTCCCTCAACATTCGACGGCAAAACAAATTCATTTGTCATAAGTTCTCCGAGGTGTCGTTTATATTCACAGACAAAATCCTCTTCGACTTCAAAACAACATTTACGAATACACGGTCCGATTGCCACAAATATTTCCGACTTCTCCGCTCCGTAATTGTCGCACAGAGCATTAACACATTTTTCGGCAATCTTCGCAACCGTTCCACGCCAGCCGGCATGCACGGCACCAACGGCAATCACGGCGTCACTGCGTCTTGCTTCAAACAATATAGGTGTACAATCCGCACTTTTAACGCCAAGCACTACACCGTGTGAATTTGTGACGTAGCCGTCGCCCTCTCGCAGTCCGTCTCGCTTAAAGTATCCCTGCCCTGCATCGGTACTGTCCACTTTATGTATAATATCGGAATGAATTTGCGGTAGTGAAACAACCCTTTGAGGGTCAAATCCGACATTTTCGGCAAAGATTTTAAGATTTTCGAT
This sequence comes from uncultured Clostridium sp., assembly GCA_964526505.1. Taxonomy (GTDB): domain Bacteria; phylum Bacillota; class Clostridia; order Oscillospirales; family CAG-272; genus SVTX01. Next base: position 36,041 of record CAZGJC010000003.1, on the reverse strand, counting down.
TACAGTCTCATCGCTGTCGCCACGGTCAAAAGCAAGGTTTAATTCTTTTGTATATGGATTTGTGCTGACACCGCCGAGTCTGGTGGAGAAAGCGTGTATGGACTTTAAATTATCAGATTTCAAAAACATAAGTTTACGGTTTGTCTTCAAATTTCGCCTCACAATAAGCACAGCGATAAATCTTACACTCTTTATCGGTCAAGTTAAACACGTGAGGCAATTCCTGTTCGGTGGAGGTTATACATCTCGGGTTTTTACAAAACAGAACGTTTACAAGTCTATGGGGGAGAGATATGTTTTTCTTCTCGGATATTTTACCGTCTCTTATAACGTTTACGGTAACGTCGGGGTCAACGTAGCCCAAGATATCCATATTGACATCTACGTCGGCATCTATTTTGATTATATCCTTTTTCCCCATTTTTCGGCTGGGGACGTTTTTTATTATCGCAACCGTACAGCCGTATTCTTCAAGACCGAGCAAGCCGTAAAGGTAAAGTGCCTTACCTGCCGTGATATGGTCGATTACAATACCGTTTTTTATAGAATCAACGTACATATCCTACACCTCAATTCCCAAAAGTTTCATAATGAGTGCCATTCTCATATATTTGCCGTTTTTCACCTGTTTGAAATAGCAGGCACGTGGGTCTGCGTCTATTGCAACGGATATTTCGTTTACTCTCGGAAGCGGATGCATAATGCAAAGGTCACTCTTTGCGTTTTTCAATTTTTCGGGCGTGAGAATATAACTGTCTTTGAGCCGCAGGTAATCCTCTTCATTGAAAAATCTTTCACGCTGGACACGAGTCATATAAAGCACGTCAAGTTCGGGCATCACAGATTCAAGGTCATTCGTCTGCGTATATTCAAGTCCGTGGGCTTTGAGCGTATCTTTTTTTACGTAACTCGGGAGTTTCAACTCATCGGGAGAGATAAGCACAAACTTTATTCCCGTATATCTCGAAAGGGCTTCGATAAGCGAATGCACGGTACGTCCGAATTTAAGGTCACCGCAAAATCCTATTGTGAAATTATCAAGTCTTCCCTTTTCAAATGATATCGTGCAAAGATCGGCAAGCGTTTGAGTTGGGTGGTTATGTCCTCCATCGCCCGCATTGATTACGGGAATGCTTGCATTCATTGACGCAACAAGCGGAGCCCCCTCTTTGGGGTGACGCATGGCTATAATATCGGCATAACAGGAAACGGTTTTTGCCGTATCCGCAACACTCTCTCCCTTTGCGGCGGAACTTGACGACGCACTTGACACGCTAAGCACGTGTCCTCCGAGTTCGTACATTGCCGACTCAAACGACAGTCTTGTTCGTGTAGAAGGTTCAAAAAACAGTGTGGCAAGTTTTTTTCCTTTACATACCTCGCTGTATTTTTCGGGATTTTCGATTATATCTTTTGCCCTCGCTATCAACTCTTCGATTTCCCGAGTGGACAAATCCCTTATATCTATAAGACTTCTGCTCATAATTTTACGCAAATCTCCGTGACAAATTTATTCATTCGCTCCGTAAACCGAAAGATATTTCTTTATTCTTTCAACGTCTTCGGCGTTTTCGTTCTTTTCTTCAAGGTATTCGATTATATCGTACACATCGACAACGGAATAAACGGGGAAACCGAATTGTTCTTCGATTTCTTTCATAGCCCCACGTTCGCCCTGTCCTTTTTCTTTACGGTCAACCATAATAAACGTTGCCACTACGCCAACGTCTTTGAGGGATGACAAAATTTCCATACTCTCACGTATTGCGGTTCCAGCAGTTATAACGTCTTCGATAATTACAACTTCTTCTCCACTCTGCGGAACGTATCCGACGAAAATTCCGCCCTCGCCGTGGTCTTTAACTTCTTTTCTGTTGAAGAAGAACGGAAGGTTGAGTCCTCTTTTTGAAAGAGCGATTGCAGCCGAGACGGAAAGCGAAATACCCTTATATGCCGGTCCGTAAAGAGCGGTTTTTCTCTCGCCCAATTTATCAATATACGCTTGTGCGTAAAATTCACCGAGTTTTGATATATCATCGCCTGTTTTTATCATTCCGGCATTTATGAAGTACGGTATTTTTCTTCCGCTTTTTGCGGTAAAATCACCAAATCTCAACGCTCCCGCATTTTCCAAAAATTCTATAAATTCTCTTTTATACGCTTTCATTTTAAACCTCCGAACACAACTTTAAAAAATTTATCAATCCACAAATTCCGCAACGCAACGACGATATGCTCCGACGGGGTCTGCGGACGCCGTTATAGGTCTGCCGACAACGATATAGTCCGAGCCTATTTCTTTTGCCTGTGCAGGCGTCATAACTCGTTTTTGGTCTCCCACGTCTCCGTCGGCAAAACGGACTCCGGGTGTGACTGTGCAAAAGTCTTTTCCGCAAGCGTCGTGGACTTTACCCGCTTCAAGCGGAGAACAAACAACACCGTCAAGACCTGCGATTTTCGCATTGTGTGCATAGTGCAAAACAACTTCGTCTATCGGGCGGTCTATAAGCAAATCACGGGTCATTCTCTCCTGGTCCGTGGAAGTGAGTTGGGTTACCGCTATAAGCATGGGACGTGTACCGTCGGGGCGTGTGAGTCCCTCTATTGCCGCTTCCATCATTGCGATAGTTCCCGATGCGTGGAGGTTCGTCATATCCACGTCAAGGCGTGAAAGTACCGCCATACTCTTTTTTACCGTATTCGGAATATCGCAAAGTTTAAGATCGAGGAATATTTTATGTCCTCTCTCTTTTATTTTGCGAACTATTTGCGGTCCCTCGGCGTAAAACAGTTCCATTCCTATTTTAACAAAGGGTTTCTCATTTTCGAATTTGTCCAAAAAATCAAATACTTGCTCAGACGATGCAAAATCGCAAGCAACGATTACGTCTTTTCCCATTTTTATTCTCCTTATCTGTAAATCTTTTTATATTCAATTTCAGTGAGACGCACCGATGATATCCGACAATTTATCAATGCCGTATTTATCCATGGTCTCGGGCAAGCGTGCGATTATATCTCTACAAGCACATGGATTTATGAGGTTCGACGCTCCGACCTCGACGCACGTAGCACCTGCCAGCATATATTCGATTACGTCTTCCGCACTTTCAACTCCGCCCATACCCACTATCGGAATTTTAACGGCGTCATACACCTGATAGACCATACGAAGTCCCACCGGTTTTATGGCAGGTCCCGAAAATCCGCCCATTTTATTGGCAATCACGGGCTTTTTGGTTTTGAGATTTATTCTCATTCCGTACAGCGTATTTATAAGGCTTATTCCGTCAGCCCCCGCACTCTCGCATGCTTTCGCTATACTTACTATATCGGTTACGTTAGGGGTAAGTTTCATAATGACGGGTTTTTTTGTTACTTTTCTGACGGCACGGGTTACTTTTTCCGCTTGTTCGGGGTCGGTTCCGAAACTTGCACCACCGCCGTGAACGTTTGGGCAGGAAATGTTTACCTCAAACCATCCTATCTGTTCTTCGCCGTCAAGTCTCTCTACCGCATAGGCATAATCGTCAACGGAAAATCCGCTGACATTTGCCATAACGGGCTTATGGAAAACTTCTTTGAGTCGTGGAAGTTCATCCGATATAACCTTATCTACACCCGGGTTTTGAAGTCCTACAGCATTTATAAGTCCGTTTGTACATTCGGCTATACGAGGCGTCGGATTGCCGAATCTCGCCTCTTTGGTTGTGCCTTTGAACGAAAAAGTTCCGAGGCAATTTATATCGTACAATTCCGCATATTCATATCCGTATCCGAACGTTCCGCTTGCCGGAATTACGGGATTATCCATATCTATACCGCAGAGATTCACGGAAAGTCTTTCGTGTTTATATTTATCTTTTATAAATTCTCCCATAATATCTCTCCTCTTTGAAGTACCGATCCGTCTTTGCAAATTCTTTTATATCCCGTTATGGTTTTACAGGAACATCCCATACAAGCACCGAATCCGCATCCCATTCTCTCTTCGAAACTGAGTTGTCCGTCGCCGACTGCCACACGATTTATCGCCTTGAACATAGGCATAGGTCCGCAGGTATAAAAATAGGAATAGTCGAGCGTCGGCAAAACGTCAGTCACAAAGCCTTTTGTTCCCACGCTTCCGTCGGCGGTGGCGATATATACACGGTCGGTCAACGCTTTAAATTCATCATAGCAAAATATTTCTTCCGCTTTATTGAATCCGAGAATAACGGAAGGTTTTTTACCTTGCGACACAAGGGCTTTACAGAGCCCGTACAATGGCGGAATACCGACGCCTCCGCCTATAAGCACGGGGTTTTCTCCCGATTTTGAAGTATCGTATCCGTTACCGAGACCGACAAGCACATCAAGTTTCTCACCGAGACGCATATGCGACATTTTGTCAGTTCCCTCGCCGACAACTTTATAAATGATACTTATACTCTCTCCGTCATAATCATACACGGATATCGGACGACGCAGATACAAGCCGTCTATTTTTATATTTATAAATTGACCGGTTGCACTGCAAGCACGTGTGTCTCCCGTCAGAATCATTTTGAACACGCCCGGGGCAAGCGGTGCGTTTTCTTTTATTGTGTAAAATCCTTGAATCATATTTTTCTCCGTAATTTATTTTTTATATACTGCTTTTCCGTCTGAAACCGTCATAAGGCAGGTACCGAAAACACTGTCCCCGTCAAACGGCGTACTGCGTCCGAGGCTTTTAAATTCGTTCGGATTGATTGTGCGTTCTCTCTCTACGTCCCACACGGAAAATCCGACGTTGTCGGTCAGTCCGAAACGTTCTCTTGGGTTATACACCATAAGTTTCAGCAATTTATCAACACTCAAAATTCCCGTACGAACCAGATGCGTATACAACTCGGGAAACGCAACTTCAAGACCCACGACTCCCATTGCGGATTTTTCAAGTCCACGTGATTTTTCTTCAATTGAGTGTGGAGCGTGGTCGGTGGCTATCATATCTATTGTACCGTCAAGCACACCCTCTATCAGTGCCTCTCTATCGGTTTTATCACGAAGCGGAGGGTTCATTTTAAATCTCCCGTCTTCCATAAGATTACTGTCATCCAAAATTAGATAATGCGGTGCGGTCTCACAGGTTATATCCACGCCGTCCGCTTTTGCCTGTCGGATTATGTTTACAGACTCCTTTGTAGATATATGGCACACGTGATATTTTGCACCCGTTTGCTTTGCAAGTTCAATATCTCTTGCTATCGGACGCCACTCACTCTCCGAACAAATTCCTTTATGGTTATGAGTTTCGGCGTATTTGCCATCGTGTATATAACCGCCACGGAGCAAAGAATTATCCTCACAATGTGCGGAAATAATCTTACCGAGAGAGGCACATCGTCTCATAATCGTCGCCATCATTTGTTCGGACTGAACACCCCTGCCGTCGTCCGAAAATCCGACGACGTATTCACACATACCTTCAAGATCCGAAATTTCTTCTCCACGCTCGCCCACGGTCAATGCACCGAACGGGTGAACTCTCACACTTGCTTTTTCTTTTATGGCGTCAAGTTGGACTTTGAGATTTTGCACCGAGTCGGGAACGGGGTTCAGGTTCGGCATTGTGGCAACATCGGTATAACCACCCGCCAGTGCGGAAAGTGAACCCGTGTGCATATCCTCTTTATATGAAAATCCCGGCTCACGAAAATGCACGTGCATATCGCAAAAGCCGGGTAAAATGAGACAGTTATCGTATATAACGGAATTTTGAGCAAGCAAATTAAAAACGTCGTATGTGGCAGGGGCAAGTATTCCGTCATTAAAAATAAAATCGCCGTGGACGCACGAACCGTTAAGATAATTTTCGGAATTTTTAAAAATAATATTCATCAAAATCTCCCCACTGTCAAAGCCGTAATTTCTTTGTGTTTAAAACGATTGCCTAATTTTTAAAATTATACCATACATTGCATTTTTTGTCAACCGAGGCAAAGTCGTATTTATGCACAAATTGCGGGATTTTATTTGCGATTTACGGGTAAAATTCATACTCTGAAAATATTTTCGCAAAAATATCAAAAAACATATTGACAAAACACAAATTTTATGATATGATATTTGAGTCACAAATTGACACGGAGAAGTCGCCTAGTTGGTCGAGGGCGCACGATTGGAAATCGTGTAACCGTCAAAAGCGGTTCAAGAGTTCGAATCTCTTCTTCTCCGCCAAAGGAAAAAGGCTCTGCAAGGCAGAGCCTTTTTCCTTTGGCGAAAAGATGCGTACAGAGAA
>CAZGJC010000003.1:1627-29676 GCA_964526505.1 uncultured Clostridium sp. | reverse complement strand
TCTGCAAGGCAGAGCCTTTTTCCTTTGGCGAAAAGATGCGTACAGAGAAGTCTTATACAAAACCGCTTGCGGTTTTGTGAACGTTCGAATCTCTTCCTCCACCGTTTTTACGCATTTTGTCTGCATCGCAGAGCCGTCTTCTTTGGTGCAAAACAAAATCCAACACGCACATACAAACGGCGGTTGGATTTTGCGGCTAATCAGCAACACGTTGATTTTATCACATTACAAGTCTGTTGTCAATACAAAACAGAGACATTATCCCTATATTTGGGGATTTTATTTTTCTGCAATTTGTTTTGTTCATTGGAATTGGCGACTTTTTCAGCGATTTTTGCGTCTGTAATCTTTCGGCAACTCACCGATTACATCCTTGAACGCTTGCGTAAATTTGCTTTGATTTTCATAACCGACTCGTTCGGATATTTGTGCTACGGTCAAATCTTCCGCAAGAAGATATTCGGCGGCACGTTTTATACGGTACTCTTTCATATACTGTGCTATGGGCTTGCCGTAAACCTTTTTGAAAGTTGTTTTCAGCGTTGTTTGATTTATCAAAAATTTCGCCGACAATTCCTCGATGGTATATCTGTGGCGTAAGTCTTTGACAAGCAATTCGTGAATTTCGTTTATTATCTGAACTTGTGAGTCATAAGACGAATTATTCGCAAAGGTCTCACCCACAGGGCATGCTGTTTCCATAAGTCCTTCTATGCTATCGTGCAAAATTTGAGTTCTCGGGGTTCTGACGGCAGTGTAGTACACCTCTTTTCCCTCTCTACGGCTTATTACAAGTCCTGCTTCTTTCAGAAGTTTCAGATGGTGCGAAACCGCAGGACTGCTTGACTCAACCAATGCGGATATATTGACAACGCACTCTTCACAATGGCACAAAAGCAAAAATATTTTAACACGTGTCGCATCGCTCATCATTTTAAAAATATCGGCAATTGTGGGAAACGCATCGTCACAGCGAATTGCACGTATAAGTTCACTCGATATATATCCGTGGTCGTGCGGTAAAATATTCTCTTTCATAATACACCTCTACAAATATAATCCTATCGGACAAGTTTTACCAAATCATTATATCACATTTGCGTGTGCAAATCAATATTTCGCCTGAAAATAATCCTTTCGGACATTAAATTTTCCTTAAAAGTCGCATTTTGTCCAAACAAGTTGACAATCGTTTAATCGTATTATATAATGAGGATACGATTAAAAGATTATTTAACCGTTTGAATAATTTGACGCAAGGAGAATTTAATTATGAAAAAAGTTTACAAGGTTGAAGTTGACTGTGCAAACTGTGCCGCCAAAATGGAAGAGGCTACCAAAAAGACCGATGGCGTCTTGGATGCCACGCTCAATTTTATGACGCAAAAACTGACAGTTGAATTTGAAGACGGTCAAAACGTTGATGACGTTATGAAAAAAGTTCTCAAAAACTGCAAACGGGTTGAGAGCGACTGCGAAATATATTTCTGACGGTATTTTGATATGAATAAAAAGCAAAAGAAAATTTTATTCCGCATAATTTTATCAGCCGTTCTGACTCTTGTCTTATATTTTATTCCCGTAGGCGGTTTGACAAAATTCCTGCTTTATCTTATTCCGTATTTTACGGTAGGTTACGACATACTCGCAAAAGCGTTCAAGGGCATATTAAACCGTCAGGTATTCGACGAGAATTTTTTGATGGCAATTGCAACGGTCGGCGCATTGGCAATCGGATTTTTCGACACGGGCGACTACATTGAGGCTATTGCGGTTATGCTGTTCTATCAGATAGGTGAACTTTTTCAGAGTTATGCCGTCGGCAAGAGCAGAAAGAACATTGCCGAACTTATGGACATCCGTCCCGATTACGCAAACGTAGAGTATAATGGCAGCCTTACAAGAAAAGACCCCGAAGAGGTTTCGGTCGGTGAGATTATAGTTGTTCAGCCGGGAGAAAAAATTCCGCTTGACGGAGTTATTCTGTCCGGGCAATCCTCTATTGACACAAGCACTCTGACAGGAGAAAGCGTTCCACGCACCGTGCGTGAGGGGAATGAGGTTATCAGCGGTTGCATAAACGGTCAAGGACTGCTTAAAATTCGCACGACAAAAGAATTCGGCGAATCTACCGTATCCAAAATTCTCGACCTTGTTGAAAACGCAAGTTCAAGAAAGTCAAAATCCGAAAACTTCGTTTCAAAGTTTGCGAAAATATACACGCCTGCCGTTTGTTTCTCCGCTCTCGGTCTTATGATTATACCTCCGATAATTTCAATTATTGCGGGTATATCGGCAAATTGGAGCGTTTGGGCTTACAGAGCTTTGTCATTCCTTGTTGCAAGTTGTCCGTGTGCCTTGGTTGTAAGCATACCTTTGAGTTTCTTTGCCGGAATCGGCGGAGCGAGCAAGGAAGGAATACTTGTCAAGGGTTCCAATTATCTTGAATCGCTGTCAAAAGTAAACTGTGTTGTCTTTGACAAGACAGGCACTTTGACAGAGGGCGTTTTTGAAGTTACCGACGTTCATCACAACACGCTTTCCCGTGAGGAATTTCTTGAAATCGCTTCACTGGCGGAATGTGCATCGTCTCACCCGATAAGTCAGAGTTTGATACGTGCTTACGGGAACACACCCGACAGAAGCAGAGTTAGAGACATTCGTGAAATAAGCGGTCACGGAATTATCGCAACCGTGGACGGACACGAAGTCGCCGTTGGAAACTCAAAACTTATGGAGAGTTTGAATATAGACTATCGTGAATGTCACAGCACAGGCACTGTAATTCACATGGCAATAGACAAAAATTACGCAGGTCATGCGGTAATATCGGACATAATAAAGCCCACGTCGTCCAATGCAATATCATCTCTCAAACGTATCGGAGTAAAAAAGACGGTTATGCTTTCGGGCGACAGGCAGATTGTTGCCAAACAAACGGGAGAATTACTCGGTATAGATGAAATTTACGGTGAACTTTTACCGACGGACAAGGTAGAGATACTTGAATCTCTGCTTGCAAAGCAAAAAAAGAACTCTCAACTTGCATTTGCGGGCGACGGCATAAACGACGCTCCCACACTTTCCCGTGCAGACATAGGAATCGCAATGGGTGCATTGGGTTCGGATGCGGCAATTGAGGCGGCAGACGTGGTTCTCATGGACGACAATCCCGAAAAAATCACAAAAGCCATCAAAATTTCTCGCAAATGTTTACGCATTGTATATCAGAACATTGTTTTTGCGATATCCGTAAAAATTCTCGCCCTCATACTTGTCGCATTCGGTGTGGCGAATATGTGGATTGCTGTTTTTGCCGACGTTGGGGTGGCTGTGATTGCCATACTTAACGCAACACGTGCATTACGTGTCAAAAATCTATAAAATATATCACGCTCCACCGTTTGATTTTGCGGTGGAGCGTATTTACGGCATACGGACGCATTGTTTTATAAAATATTTCCAAAAATATTCAGAAACCTATTGACATTTTGGCTATTTTGTGGTAGAATAATTCACCGTGCTACAAAATAATGAGAAAAAATCACAAAAAGGTATAAGTCTGCAATAAGGGCAGGCGTTTCTACAAACCACCGTTAATGGTTAACTACCATATGTTTACGACGCTGCGTAAATTTTACAGGGTGGTTATTTTTTTGTACAAATTAAAATATAAAGGAGAATTCAAAATGCCGGAAAACTTTAAAATTTATCTTGAAATATTCGGTTATATAGGAACCGCACTTGTCATAATATCAATGATGATGACCTCCGTCTTAAAACTTCGTGCCATCAACATATGCGGAGGAATTATTAGTGCCATTTACTCGTCTTTCTACGGTGCATGGGCTGTGGTTATAATGAACGTATGTTTGGTTATAATTAACATCTGTCAGATTATCATACAACTTTCACGCAAACGCAATTTTGAGGCAATAACGCCTCTTACAAACGACAAATCGGTTGAATACTTTTTGTCATATCACAAATCTGACATACAAAAGTTCTTCCCGAATTTCAATTTTGAAATTACGGACAACGACGAAGTTCACACAATATACGTGGAGGGCGAACATGCGGGAATAATTATAGGTAAAAGAAACGGAGACGTGCTAAACATAACGCTCGACTACACCACGCCCAAATACAGAGACCTTTCGGTTGCGAAATTTATTTTTCCGAAACTCGGAGAATGCGGTATACGCCGGCTTGTTGCGACAAGCGACATTGAGCAACATACAAAGTATCTCAAAAAAATGGGATTTGAGAACAAAGACGGAACAATGATTAAAAATTTATAAAGGAGATCCATATGAAACTTAAAATAGACGGAATAGAAGTTATGGCAGAGCAAGATCAATCGCTCTTTGACATAGTAAAAAAATTGGGACTTATACAGGGAAAACTTTCCACCGACCCCATTGCGGCGAAAATCGCAGGCAGAGTTTTCACGCTCAACTATATCCCCGTAAGAGAAAAGGACATTGTGGAACGTGAGTCTGTAAGAAAGGCAATGGCGGCATCCGGCGGTGTTATCCGACTTCTCAGGTACACCGACCCTATCGGTCGTGACGTTTACACACGCACGGCACAGTTTATTCTCTTCTTGGCAATAAGTCGCTTATGGCCCGAAGCACGTGCGAAAATGAACTGCACCGTCGGCTCGGGATTGTATATAAAGGTCACGGGGGCAGACGACTTCTCGGCGGAAAGACTCAAAGACGAAGTAAACAAAATAGTTACAGACGACACCATTTTGAGGAGACACAGAATCTCAACGTCGGACGCCATAAAATATTACAAAGAGCAAGGTCAGGACGATAAAGCGAGATTACTTGCATACAGAAAAAAGCAGACGCTTGACTTGTACGAAAGTCAGGACTTTGCGGATTACTTCTACGGCGAAATGGCTCCGTCCACATCGTTTTTACGTTCGTGGGACATACTTCCCGCTCCCGAGGGATTTATATTCGTATTTCCGGACACAAGGAATCCGGACAAAACTTCAAAGTATCGTGAATCTCCCAATCTTTTCAGCGTTTATGCAGAGGGTACGAGATGGAGCGAACTTATGGGATGCGAAACCGTGGCTGACCTCAACGAACTTGTTGATTCGGGAAAAATACGTGAACTTATACGTGTAAACGAAGCGTTACACGAAAAGAGATTTTCGCAAATTGCGGATATGATATGCGAGCGTGGAGCGAAAGCGATAATGCTTGCGGGTCCGAGTTCATCGGGAAAAACGACAAGTGCAAACCGTCTGGCAACACAATTGCGTGGACACGGAAAAATGCCCATACTTATGAGTCTTGACGATTATTATATAGACCGTGACAAAATCGCCCCCGGTCCCGACGGAAAAATCGATCTCGAACACATAAACACCATTGACACCGAACTTTTCGGAGAGCAAATATCCGCTCTTTTGAACGGTGATGAGGTTGAACTTCCGAGATTTAATTTCAAAATGGGCAGACGTGAATGGACAGGCAACAAGTTACGTCTCTCGGCGGATTCGGTTATAATCGTCGAAGGACTACACGGACTCAATCCGTCACTTCTTCCCGAGGGTCTCGACCCGAATCTTATTTTCAGAGTTTACGTAAGTCCCCTGCTCCCGTTAAACCTCGATGACCACAACAGAATACCGACAAGTTATCTGCGTCTGCTAAGAAGAACCGTGCGTGACTTTGAAACACGTGGTGCATCCGTGCAGAAAACACTTTCAATGTGGGATTCGGTACGTCGTGGTGAAGAAAAGTGGATATTCCCGTTCCAAGAAAATGCTGACGTAATATTCAACAGTTCCACGCTTTACGAACTTGCCGTACTCAAAAAGCATATATTCCCTCTTCTCACACAAGTGGAACCCGAGGACGAATGCTACGACCAAGTTCGTGCGACGGTAAAAATTCTCAACTACGTTCACGAGGCTGACGTTGACGATGAAATTCCGCCCACAAGTCTCATACGTGAATTCATAGGCGGAAACAGTTTTTACAGGTGAATTCAAATCGAAAATCAAACACCAAATAATGTATTATAATCAAGTGCCGTTTATATTTAAACGGCACTCTTTTTTGCCTTGACAATTATAGCACCGTGCGCTATAATTTAATCAGCAACTTGCAGGAGTGAGACAATGATTGATATTGAAAAAAAATACTTTAAAAATTGGAATTTTATAGATTTATTTGCCGGACTGGGCGGTTTTAGACTTGCACTCGAATCTCTCGGGGCGAAATGCGTATACTCAAACGAATGGGATCCATGTGTTCAAAAAGTTTATTACAATAATTTCGGCAATATTCCCGATGGAGATATCACCATGGTAGACGAAAAATCCATCCCCGATCACGATATTTTGTGTGCGGGATTCCCATGCCAAGCATTTTCAATCAGTGGAAAACAACGTGGATTTGAAGACAGCAGAGGAACGCTTTTTTTTGACGTTGCCAGAATAGTTAAAGAAAAAAAACCGAAAATCGTTTTTATGGAAAACGTCAAGAATTTTGCAACTCATGACGGTGGAAAAACATTAGGAGTTGTAAAAAAAACAATGGAAGAATTGGGATATGTATTTAATCAAAAAGTTTTAAATGCGGTTAACTACGGCATACCGCAAAAAAGGGAACGAATTTATATGGTTTGTTTTCGAAAAGATATCTGCACCAATTCATTTACTTTTCCCAAAGCCGTAAACCTTACGAAGCATGTCGAAGATTTCCTGATTGACGACACGTCGCTTACAGAACCATTATACGTAAACAGACCGGATATTTATTATAATGGTGTTCAAGATAATACATACAGCAACAAACCCATCCGGCTCGGCATTGTAAACAAGGGCGGTCAGGGTGAACGCATTTACAGTGTCAAAGGAATTGCAATTACATTTTCCGCTTACGGCGGTGGCATTTTTTCTAAAACAGGTGGGTATTTGGTCAACGGGCATCCCAGAAAATTACACCCATTGGAGTGTGCCAGACTCATGGGATATCCGGACTCTTATAAATTAAGCAAAAGTGCAAATCAAGCATATCAACAACTTGGCAATTCCGTAGTTATAGACGTTCTGCAATATATAGGAATAGAGATAGGCAAATCATTAGAGGTATAACATATGAACGAAGTCGATTTCAAAAATTGGCTACTTAAAAGCAGTGTAAACAAAAAAGTTCAGAGCGACATTATTTCAAGAATAAAAAAGATTGAAAGAGAAATAGAAAACTGCGATATTGATGAACAATATCGCAGTGATAGATGTAAACATTTAATGTCGTTGTTTTCAAATATGGGTGTAAACGATGAGATGAAAAAATTCACCTCACCGAATTTTCCCATAGGCAAGTATCATATGAATAATTTTCGATACGCCATCAGACACTATGTCAGATTTTGTGATGAAATGTCAAATTCAAATTCTTCCAAGTCGATTTTGTTCTGACCCTTTACAAGTTCAACGGAAAAAATCACGTTCATGTTATTTGTATTCGATAGTTTTCTGACCTCGTATTTATTCAAGCCCTGTCTCGATAAATAATATGTATAATTCCCCATTGTAAACCTATCTTCTTGGATTTCTTTTGATATGTAAACGAAAAGTTTCTTATTTTCTCGTGAAAATTCGGCTGTGGGGTACGTTTGACATATAAGTTTCTCTATGTCGTGAATATCTTTATTTGCGGGTCTGCCGGATCCGCTTTTCTTTATGCGATAATTCGATTTAATATCAAAGTATTCAGCAAATTTGCGGATCGGGAAAATAACATATTCCCCATCATTTCGGCTGATAACATACTTTACATTTTTGCTTTTGTAATGTTGTATAATCCAATTGGAGAAAACATCGACATCAACATTAAGTACTTGTCCTGACGTGCCGGCATTTGCAAAATGATCGAAATTAGCGTTCATATGCTCTGTAATTATGCGTGTCATTTCATTCTCTGTGCTACGATTATGCGGAGAGAAAACAAAAATCTTTTTATCTTTTTCGGGTAAAAGAACAAACTGTCCCGATTGTGCCTGCGAATCCTTTGCCTCGATATAAAAAAGTTCTTTTCCGTTTTTTAGCGTCACGATATCTGACTTTGTGGAATCCATTCCGCCCATATGGACAAAATCAACATATTCAGTTTTGAAATGTGATTTCAGATATTCAAAACAGTCTTTCTCAAATTGTTCTCCGGGTTTCATCTCATATATACTCCTTCAATTTAAAAGTTTATCGACAGCACCTATACACAACAGTGCGTTTTCGAATTGTTTTGAACTACCTTATATATCGTATTTTGAAATAATCTCGGACGGGGTTTTACGCAGAAGAGAGCGAACGGGGAGGAGTCCGCAGACTATGCTGACACACAAAAGTCCGACAAACGTAAGCATTGCAAGCCATACGGGATAATAAAGCGTACTCTTTATAACGTTACCCATAAGAGATATTATTCTCGATATTCCGTAAGTTGAAACGGCATATCCCGGCAAGACCGTAAGGCAGAACACAAGGCAAGATTCGATAAGGTATCTGAAAGTTACGTTTTTCTTACTTACACCTATCGCTCTGTAAATTCCTATTTGTTTTACGTCTGCCATAATCGACGAACGCATAATGAGGAACAGGCACAAACTCATAACGCAGACAACCACCACAAGTGCAATGGTAAGTCCCGTGTACAGCGACTTCTGGCTTGAAGAGAGATTTTCGTAAATATCATCCGGGGTTACCATATTATATTCATCTGTCATACCTTTGATTTCAGCCACAAGTATATCTATATTGTCCGAATGAATTGCGTAATAAGAACTATCCCATTGCGACCAGAATGCGGAATTCACGGTAAAGAAATCGTCCGTTTTACCGAAAGACGAAATTAAGTCTATCAAATCATTATCAGACACGGCAATACCGCTGATATAGTAATTGGATTCGACAATTTCAAAACTATCGCTAACATCATCCTTCACCCACACGTCCATATCTACCGCAGTGGTAGTGAGTGTTTGTTCGGGGTCAACAATTCCGTCGTCGTCCACGGCACCGTAGTCTTTGCCGTCTTGGTCGACGTTCTCATTGTTAATATCGATGATATCACCGTTTGAATTGATATATCCGGCAATTTTAAACGTTTTACCTTGGAATGTAGTCTGTGTACCTATTGCCGGAAGTTCGGGGTTACCACCGTAATATTCCATTACGACGTACAAATCTCCGTCATCGACGTTTTCAATGCCGTAATCACCCACTGTTTTTATCGCTCCCGAATAAGAGCGTGTACCGCCGTTCATAATCATCTTGGCGTATTGCAGGTTATTTGTGTACATAGCCATATCGTCTCCACGGACAATACCGACTATTTCAAGAGAATAACCTCTATTCCAACCTATCTCTGCATCACCCGACAATCCGACAAGGTCGTCATATGACTTAATATTTTGGTAGTCTGTTATTTCAAGCATATAGTCTGCTACCGCTTTGGATATAACCACCTCTCCCTCTTTGAGGTCTGTTGCACGTCCGAGCAGCACTTCTCTGTTTAAAATTGCACTTTCGGGGAATATATTTCCCGATACTTCTATACCCAGCGGTTCATTTATGGTTTGGAAATGTCCTCTTCCAAACGTGACACTGACACTATATTCATCATATGAATTATAGTAATCCGTATAATACATTTCGGTGACGTGAATATTATCGTATTTTCCGCTCAGGCTCTCAATTTGCTTTTGCGTCAATGCATCCGCACGAACAAATACCGTATTGGTATTATATTTTCTTTTGATTTGGCTTGACGAATAAAATACCGAACCGTAAAGCGAAACCATAAGTACAATTATCATAGAGAAGCAGACAAGCGTTGCAACGAGGGCTTTTCTGCCTTTCTTTTTGCGTCCGAAAGAAGATTTATACGCACTCTTCAAAGCGTTCTTAAAGTGATATATTCTTCCGCTCTTACCGTGTTTTACGGGCGTCTTTAAATACTCGTCAAGCACGGCATGAGACTCACGTGGCTTTTCTTCGAATTTCCCTTCGTGAATTTTTATTTCCGACGATGAATCGGCAAATTTCATTTTTACACCGTCGGGAGCGGAAATATATATAACACCGCCGTTTGAAATAAGTCGGAGTTTAAGTTTTTTATCTCCGAACTCGCCAAAGCAATCAACGGATATATTCTCTCCGTCTGCCACGTCAAGTTCCATATCGCCGAGGTAGACGTCATTTACACGCTTACCCGAAAATCCCTCGGTTATTTCATTTGAGTAACGGTCGGTAACTTTACCGTCAACTATCTCAATAACTTCATCACAGTACAAATCTACAAGTTCCTGCTCGTGAGTTACAAGCAAAACAAGGCGTTCTTTTGAAATTTCTTTGAGAAGGTCCATAACCATAACCGTGTTTTGCTCATCAAGGTTACCCGTGGGTTCATCGGCAAGGATTACTTCGGGATTTTTTACTATCGCACGTGCTATGGCAACTCTCTGTTGCTGACCGCCCGACAATTCCGACGGATTTCTCTTACGGTATTTCTCCATATCAACGCTTTTGAGTGCAGAGGTTACTCTACGCTCGATATCTTCTTTGTCTGTCACTCCGCAAAGACGCAGAGATGACGCAACGTTTTCGAAAATATCCATCTGCAACGACAAATTATAATTTTGGAAGATATATCCTATCCTACGGTTTCTCGCCGTGTCGGAATTGGGAGTGATGCGTTCTCCGTCTATTACAACGCTTCCTTGTTGTGCCGAATCAAGACCGCCTATTATATTAAGAAGAGTGGTCTTACCGCAGCCCGATTTTCCGAAAAATGCTATCATTCCGCTGTTCGGCAGACAAAGGGTTGTGTCGTCAACGGCACGTATCTGGTTTGATTTGCCTTTATTATAGTACTTTTTAAGATTTTTTATCTCAATCATACTCTGTCTCCTCCTCTCAAATTCTTTATAACGGTTCCCTTAAATATCCTTTTATTGCATCTGCCTGCAACTATAAAGTTAAGCAAAATCAATCCGACAATCAAAATCGCATAGTGCTGTACGTGCATAAACGGCACGTATTGGTTGGTCATAGGATTTAAATATATGATCGGTGCAACAACTCCGAGTATGATAATTGACGGCAACGTTGCGATAAACGTGCGTACGTACATTGAAATTTTTACAATTTTGGTGTTAATTCCCATAGATCTCAATATTGCAAAATCGCCGTTACTTGCGGCAAACGCACGTCTTGAACAGAGTGACAAGAAAAATCCGAAGAACAAAATGCAAAGCACCCACATAACGATATTCATAACCGTAGTTACAAATTTTAGCACTGCCGCCTCGCCTGTTTCATATCTTTCGTTTGAAACTATTCCGACGTATCCGAGCCTGTCAAGTTGCGTCTTCGCATTTTCGGCGTCTTTATCACTTTCAAAGAACAACGACGCCTGTGTATAACCGGAATTATACGTTTTATACGCAAATTCTTTCATTATATTTTCAGACACAACGAGTGTTCGACTGTCATAATATCCGTATTCGTTTTCCTGTTTATCCTTATCCGTGCATTTATCTTTGATAAAATTCCAGCCTTCGTCAGCGGGGTTCAGTGTGAAACTTTTTTTATCTTCACCGCCATTTAACATATAGGAAAATTCCACTTTGAGATTTTCGTCGGCAACAGTACTTATAAAATGAGAAACTCCCTCGCCTATCATATAATACTCATTATCTTTGAGAGTATAGTCGATTCTCACTGCGGAAAAATCAAATATATTTTCATGAATATCACTTCCCGATGTAAATTCGATATAAAGGTTTGAAATCAATTCGTTTACGGCATATGCGTTGGCAAAATTTTCAAATCCGCTTTGCGTAAGGTAAACACAAGAATACGGCGTTGTATTATCATAGTAATACTTTACACCTACAACGGAAAGTTCAAATTGACTAAAAAGCGTTATCGTGTCTTTTTCGATTTTATCCTTTCCGTATACCGGTTGCCAATATATAGGCAAGCGGAGCATACACTCGCCGTCGCTCTCGGGGAGCCGTCCGACATCGGGTTTCTCTTCCTCGATTGGAGAAAACCTAAACGTGGTATCGATATAGGAATTGCTTTTGCCCACAAAGGCATAAAGATAGTTCGGTTTATCAAGGAGATAATCGTATTGCATATACGATTTCGCACCGAGACTGTTTTTCAGTCCTTGAAGTTCGGTTTCACTTATAGTTCCGCCCTCTTCTTTGGATATAACAAGTCTACCCTCTTTATATGCGAACAGTGAATTTGTGGTATCATAATCCGAATCGACCATAAAAAGAGCCGTAACGAAGAAACTTCCGAGCATTGCCACAAGCATTATTATACACATGAACACCGACAGTTTCGGAGACGCAAAAAACTTATGCCAGCCGAGTTCAAGTCCAAGGCTGAAATCTCTTTTATGACCCTTTGCCTCCGCTTGTGGGACGTATTCCTTTTTTTCAGGTTGAGTGACAATTTCGTCTCTCTCAACTCCGCCGTCGAAAATTCTCACTTGTCTTGTCGCAACCGATTCAAACTGTGAAAAAGAGTGTGTTACCACTATAACAAGTTTATCCTTTGATATCTCGTGCAACAGTTGCACAATTTCCTCCGACGTTTTGGAATCAAGGTTACCTGTGGGTTCGTCGGCTAAAATTATAGGGCTGTCTTTTGCCAATGCACGAGCTATTACGGTTCTCTGTTTTTGTCCGCCCGAAAGTTTTGAACCTTTGGAATTTTTATGAGACGTCATTCCGACACGGTCTATAAGTTCCAACGCTCTGCGTCGTCTTTCTTTATGCGACTCTATATGTGTCAGAGCGAGTTCAACGTTTTGAAGCACGGTGAAACTGTCGATTATATTATAATCCTGGAACACGAACGAAATATATTTTTGTCTGTATTCCTCCCAATCGCTTTGCGTATAGTGTGAGGTTGGTTCTCCGTTTACGTAAAGTTCGCCCTCCTCGTATGAATCCATTCCGCTTATACAGTTAAGGAGCGTTGTTTTTCCGCTTCCGGATTTACCCGTTACGGCTACAAACTCTCCGATATTAAAGTCAAGGTTTACTCCTCGTATTCCGACTGCAACGGAATTTTCCGAGACGTAAATTTTTCCGATGTTTTTAAGTTCAAGAAACGCCATAAAATTCTTCTCCTTTCGAATTTTTACAAAATAATTATACTACTGCGATTTGCTTTTGTAAATACGATTAAAATTTTTAACATTTTTAAGCAAGCATACGGATAAAACCACTCCAATCACGATTTTTGTCGATAACTTTTTTCTGTCGCAAGATAACAGAAGCGGTCATTTGCCGTCGCAACCGTTCGCACCCTACGACTTTTTACATACGTTATGACGCTTTATGTCAACGGGTTTCGGTTGACTAACACACCCTGATATTGTTATAATTTTTACGCAGAACAAAAAAGAAAGGAACGTAAAAAATGAAAAAGTTCAACACTCGACTTCTATTTGTACTTTCAATTGCGATAATACTTATGACGTCATTACCGTCCTGTTCAAAGCATACGGACAATGCAGGCGACGGAAGTCTCGACTTGCCTTCTTATCTTACGGGTCTTGACGCTCCCGTCGAAGAACTCACAACAGCGGAAGCAAACGATACCGAGGCTATCACAAACGAACCCGTCGAAGTGCCGACGGAATCACCCGAACCCGAACCGTCTTTGGAATACAAATCATTCGGAAACGGCACCTGTGCAATTATCGGAATAGGCGATATAAGCGACCCATACGTTATAATTCCCGAGAAAAGTCCAAGCGGAGACATAGTTACAACCATTGAGGACGAGGCTTTTTTCGGAAATTCGTTTATAACGGTAATTCAAATCTCATCCACCGTTCACTCCATAGGTAACAAGGCTTTTGCAAATTGCAAAAATCTCGTTCACATTGAACTTGACGAAAAAAACAGTCATTTTTACGAAACCGACGGGGTATTATTCAACTCGAATATGACTCGTCTGATGTGCTATCCGTCCGCAAAAACGTCAAGTACTCTGAATTTGCCCAAAACCGTCACTGCCATTGACGACATGGCACTTTACGGGTGCAACAATCTAATCTCCATTATTTATGAGGGTAGTGCCGACGAATGGTCTGCTGTGATTTTAGGTGAGAAGAACTACGGAATTTACACAGCGTCGCTCATTTTCGAGGGAAAATAAAAATTACCTTGACAAAATCCGCATAAAATAATATACTTTTATATGTACCGAACAATTCGGATATAAAAGAAAATCGAGGTTATTTTTATGTACGGAAAAACAAGTTGGCTTATACCCGACGGATTTATGAGCGACACGCAAAAGGGTGATTTTGTCAGTCACGAAGCAATTTGCGTTCTTAATCTTTCGGGAGAGCGTGCCACTATAAATCTCACCGTGTTCTTTGAGGATTGCGACCCGCTCTGCGATTTTGTGGCGGTATGCGACAACAAACGCACAAATCACATAAGACTTGACAAAATAAAAAATGCCGAGGGTGTATCAATCCCCAAAAACAAACCTTATGCGATACTTGTAGAAAGCGACAGACCGGTGGTTGTTCAAGCGTCAAGACTCGACGTTTCGCAGCCGGAATACTCACTTATGACCACAATAGCATATTGACATTCTGCACGGATGCGATTTTAAATCGCTCCGTGCTTGATTTTTTATTGTCTCTCAATATATAAGTCGCCGAAAACCTCTCGACGTTACACACATTTTTAAAAATTTTGCAAAAAAGAACAGAGCGACGTCCGCTCTGTTCTCTCTTTTTGTTTTGCCCACTTTTAGGTGTGGGCAATGATATTTATTTTATTTCCAAACTGAATGCGGGAGCGGGCAAATTATTTCCTCCACGCAAATCGGCAAATTCGGGTGTGATAATACATCTGTACGCATAATTTATGCGACTTGCCTCAACTCCGTCGGGTATTTCGACCGTCACGGCACATCTGCTTTTTATTATCGCTTTTACCTCAATTTGGCTTTCTCTCTCCCCAATTGAGAATCCGTGTACTTCACAATCAAGACTGCTTACAGGGTCAAGACCGCTGACACAAAGACCGTTACCGACGTTTTCAAATTCTATACTAACGCTCTTTTTATCGGGCGACAACCTTGCTTCAACCGGCATGGGTGACGAAACTTCACTTTCTCTGCCGACACCGTATTCACGGGCAAGTATAAGTGCAGCCAAACGCTCTCCGAGTTCAAGTTTTCTGGGCGAATGAGGCCAATCCTCATAATCGTCGGGGGCTCCGAGATCCATATCCACGGTAAGCGTGGAGTTGGGAATGAGTTTGAGTGCATCAAACTGTTTCATTCTGATTCTGTCAAGATACGGGAAAAACTGTTCGCCCTCCTTGCGATAGCTTGAAAGTTGAACGTTATAAAAAGGAAATTCTCGTCCGAATCTCTTTCTCTCATCAGCCACAAGCAGTGCAAGTTCAAGGTCGTATCTCTGCGAAAGGTTAGGGTCTCCGCCCTCGCTCTCGCCCTGGAAAAACATCATTCCCTTGAACGGCAATTTAAGAAAAGGATTTATCAAAGTATTGTAATATCCCGCCTCACGAACGTTTGCACCGTAGTTATATCCTATCTCGTGCGCCACGTCTTCGGGAAGCAATTCACGTATACATGCACCGCCGGCACATATCATTACAAGACCCAAAGGCACGTCCGTCTTTTTTATCATCTCACGTGCAAAATAATATCCCATAGCGGAGAAGGCAAGCGATGCCGACTCGTCGGGACGTTTCCAGCACCAATCGGGATTTATAACGTCGGGTTGCGGAAATTCACAATATTTCTGATTTTCAAACACGTAAGCCTGAGTTTGCGTAAACAGTCTGAAATTATCTCCGTCGTAAAAATCAATACTCGGAGTCAGGCACATACAAGGTGCAAGATTAAGTTCGGCATTTGATTGACCGCCTATAAGCCACACGTCGCCAACGAGTATATCTTCAAACACAACTTCGTGTCCGAGGTCATCGTATATTTTCATAATCTGCGGTTCATATACGCACCTGTGTGGCAAAAATTTGAGCGACCACGTATTATCTTCGGCAACGGAAGTAAAACTTCCCTCACCCATAAATTCTCCCTTTACCGTACTTCCGACGGCACGGGAAAATCCGTGTATTATTATCGGTTCTTCTCTTTGAAGTACCATATGTGAGGAATAAATACCCGAAACCTTAAATTCGGGACATTCCCACGTATTCTCCGCATTTTTATCCGCAAGTCTTTTATCGCTTGTGGGAAGAGCAACGGTTGATTGTGTCATATGTCGTCTCCTTTTTATTAAAACTTAAAATTCACGAAAGCAACGCCCTATCGTTTGCAAATTCGGAACCGCTTATAAGTTCAAACTGTTCAAGCAAACTTTCAACGGTAAGTTTTTTCTTTTCTTCACCGCTGACGTCAAGAATAATCTTACCTCCGTTCATCATAACAAGTCTGTTACCGTGGGTTATTGCGTCACGCATATTATGTGTGACCATAAGCGTGGTAAGATTATGTTCGGAAACTATCCTGTCTGTAATCTCCAAAACTTTTGATGCGGTTTTGGGGTCAAGTGCCGCCGTATGTTCGTCAAGAAGCAAAACTTTCGGCTTTTTCATCGTTGCCATAAGAAGAGTTACCGCCTGTCTTTGACCGCCGGAGAACAGACCCATTTTTGTGGACAATCTGTCTTCAAGTCCGAGATCAAGTTCACGCAACATTTCTTTATATCTCGCTCTATGCGACGGTTTTAACGCCCAAGTCAGTCCTCTGTGTTCTCCCCTGCATTCGGCGAGAGCGAGATTATCTTCAAGCCACATATCGGTTGCGGTTCCCATTCTCGGGTCTTGGAAAACTCTGCCGACGTATTTTGCTCTTTTATGTTCGGAGAGGCGTGTAACATCAACTCCGTCTATTTTCAAACTTCCCGAATCGGGCGTAAACACACCCGCTACAAGGTTAAGAAGTGTGGATTTGCCGGCACCGTTTCCGCCGATAACCGTTACAAAATCCCCCTCATTGAGTGTAAGCGAAAGACCGCAAAGAACTTCTTTTTCGCTTGCCGTTCCCGCATCAAACGTTTTATAAACGTCATTTATTTCAAGCATTCTTGCGTCCTCCTCTTTTCTTTGATTTTGAAAAATAAGTTTTTTTGATATAAGGAAGTCCGAGGAAGAGTGCCACAACAAGTGCGGAAAGCATTTTGAAGTATTCCGTCGGAAGTCCTATGAATATTACCGTTTGATAAACGAACCAATAAATTATTCCTCCGCCGAGGATACACAACTGTTTTACAATATACGGAGTATTAAAACGTGAACAAAGTGCCTCACCTATAACGAGAGCGGCAAGACCGTAAACTATGGCTCCACGTCCCATATCGACAGACGCTCCACCTTGTTGCTGTACAAGCAACGCACCCGAAAGTGCAACCACACCGTTTGATATCGCAAGACCTGCGATTTTGGTTACGTTTGTGTTTATACCTTGGGCTCTGCTCATATGTACGTTACTTCCGGTAGCACGCACGGACGCTCCGAATTTTGTTCCGAGGAAGCAGTATAGCAATAGAATTACCACAACTGCGAACAGGGCGAGTATGCCGAGGGTTGCGAATATTTTTCCGTTTGATATCGAAACGTCGGACGATATAATCAGTTTATCGCCGAATTTGAGTCTCGGCAAGCCTATATTTGCCTTTCCGCCGAGAATAAGCAAATTTGCCGACCAGAGCATAAGTTGAGTTAAAATTCCCGAAAGTATGGCGGGAATGCCGAAAAAGACGTGTATAAAACCCGTGACCATACCCGCAAGGCAACCTGCAAGCAACGCAATTAGCATTGCCAGCCAAATATTGGTTCCACGAACGACAAGAACCGCACAAACCGCAGCCCCCGTCGTTATCGAGCCGTCAACCGTGAGGTCGGCTATGTCAAGTATCCTGTAAGTCATATAAACGCCAACCGCCATAAGACCCCAAACCAGACCCTGTGCAGCCGCACCCGGGAGAGTTCCAAGCCAATCTATAATGTTCATTCTTTAAAAATCCTTTCGTTTTTTGTCCGACGCAATCACAACAATATCCGTTCAAACTAACGGCTTGTGTTTTGAACAATCACAACACAAGCCGTCAGGATTTATCCTATGGGAGTATATCCCAAATCTTCAAGAGTTTTCGTGTCAATACCGAGTTGCTTGCACTTTTCGGCATTGTAAAGTTTGGTAAAGTTTTTAACACTCTCTATCGGCATATCGGAAATATTGCTCTCACCTTTGAGAATTTTAACAGCCATTTGACCCGTTATTTTACCGAGTTCATAATAGTCAATCGAAAGTGTGGCAACACCGCAACCGGAGCAAGTATCCGCCTCACCTGCGATAAGGGGAACATTACCTATCGCCCCGTCGATTGCCTCGGGAGAGTTTGCCGCAAGGTTATCGGTGGGAACGTATATTGCATCCGACCATGAAGCGGTGGCAGATGATACGGAACTCATATCGGTTGAATCCGCATATCCGAATTTTTTACATTCAATTCCTTTTTCTTCAAGATATTTTTTTACTTGTGTAACTTGGTATTCGGAGTTGGGTTCGGAGGAGCAATACAAAAGACCGACTTTCTTTGTTTCTGGGAACAGTTCAAGTATCATATCCGCCTGCTTATCAAGAGGAGCGAGGTCGGTTGTTCCCGATATGTTTGAACCTATCGTTCCGTTAAATTCGTCAAGTTGGAGTGCTGTCATATAGTCGGTAATCGACGTGCCGAGAACGGGTATACTCTCGGTTCCGTTTACTGCCGCTTGGAGTGCGGCGGTGGCGTTACCCAAGATAAGGTCCACTTTTTTATTGATAAGGTCGTTTACTATGGTTGTACAAACAGACTGTTCGCCGTTGGCGTTCTGCTCTACAAACTCAACGTTTTCTTCGCCGAGTTCCGCAATTATCGCATCCTTAAAGCCCTTGGTTGCGGCATCGAGTGCTGCATGTGGCATATATTGGCATATACCTATCTTATATTTTCCGTCGCTTTTTTCATTATCGCACGACGTTCCTATAAGCACGGTACAGGAAATCATACATAAAATGAGTAGTGAAGATAGAATTTTTTTGAGTTTCATAGTTGTCTCTCCATGTGTTTTTGTTTTTATCTTTAAATTAGACATACATTATTTATTATATCACCGTACTTGTCTGTTGTCAATAAAAATTATTTACGAAAGCATTTTTCGGGATCAAAAACAAAAACGTCACAGTGATTTCAAGCACAAAACCACTGCGACGTTTTATAAAACTATAATTTTTTCGTTTTCAGGTTAACTTAACTCTTTGCAATATCCACGATAATATCGACACATTTATCTATTCCGATTTTAGCCGAGTCGAGCGAAATATCGTAATTTTCGCAAAGTCCCCATTCTCTGAGAGTAAACGAGCGGTAGAAAACTCTGCGTTTTGCATCTTTATCTTTAAGTCTGTCCTCTATTTTCTTATCGGTTTCGCCGTAAAGTTTCACAACTCTTTCAGCACGGCTTTTAAGGTCGGCACGAATAAATACGTGCAAACAGTCTTCTCTGTCTCTCAATATGTAGTCTGCACCTCTGCCGACGATTACGCAATTTCCCTCTTCGGCAAGTGCTTTTATAACGTTTGACTGGGCAATCTGCACTTGATTTGCAAATGACAATCCGCCGTAAGCGTCACCACCCGCATTGACCGCAATAGAGTACAAAAAACTGTTTTTATGTGTAGCGTATTCATCGTATTTTTCAACTATCTCTTTTGAAAGTCCGCTCTCTTCGGCGACTTGCATAATAATTTCCTGGTCGTAAAATTTATATCCCAATCTCTCGGCAACAGCACGTCCTATGCTTCTGCCTCCGCTTCCAAATTCCCTACTTATAGTGATTATTTTTTTCATGCTCTTCCCCTTTCCGCCAAATAAGGCAAAGAAGTTCTTTACACTTTTATTTTAGCATATTTGAACGATTGTGTCAATACTTTTTCAAATTCGCACTTTAAAATTTAGCAATTTGCACAACCGCATTAACGGCAAATTTTCCACGTGTTGACAAAAAATATTTTTAGTGATATGATATACGGGTAAATACGAGGAAAGGAGGCATATATGGACACGCAGGAACAAATTATAATACCATATAGCACAAGGCTTACCGCAGTTGCCTGTGTGATATACGGTTTGGCAATGGTTATCTTTATAGTATCATTGGCGACAAAAAACGCACTCCTTGCCATATTTGCACTTGCCTTACTCCCGTGTGCAACCTACATATTGATACAGAACAAAAAAATTACGGTCTCCGGGGACTCCGTTCACATAAGACATTTTTTCGGCATAATAAAAGAGCAGAAGATAACTCCAGCCGAATGTGGATTTTTTATTGCCGAATTCGACTCTTCCCGTAAGCCGACGTATATTGACAAGCGTATAATTCGCAGGTCAATATCGCCCGACGAATCAAAATACATTTATATTTCCGAATACGTTCTGTCAAAGCAAGAACAAAGCGGTTCGCAATACGTATACAACGAGCCTATCATTATACTCAAATATTCGGCGGAACTCTATCTGTCGCTTTCCAAAGTATTTACATTCAACTGCGAACCGTTCAAAGAAACTTAAAAACGTCTCCGTATTGTCTTCACGGAGGCGTTTGTTTGATTATTTCTCAAAAAATTTAAACAAGGAATTATATTATATGAAAATTTGCGATTTACACACACATACCTATTATTCGGACGGAACGCTTTCCCCCGACGAACTTATAGACACGGCTGTATCCTCGGGGCTTTCCGCCATTGCACTTACCGACCACAATACAACACGTGGCATTCCCGAATTTTTGCGTGCGTCGGCAGAAAAAAACGTTATAGGCATTGCGGGATGCGAACTGACAAGCGAATTTGAGGGTTGCGAATTACATATTTTGGGGCTCTTTCTTGACGAATACAACATATGTGAAATTCAAAAATTCGGCGACAAATTCACAGAAGGCAAAAAGAAAAGCAATGAAGATTTGGCAAAGGCACTTAACCGTGGCGGATATAAAATAGACTTTGAAAAAATAAAAGAGAAACACGACCACGGATATATAAACAGAGCTCATTTCGCAATGGAACTCACTCGTCTCGGCTACGTCAGAGACCGCTCGGAAGCATTTGAAACTCTTCTCTCTCCAAACGGAAAGTTTTATGTGCCTCCATACCGTCCGAGTGCAACGGAAACGGTGGAATTTTTAAGAGATATGCGTGCAGTCCCCGTTCTCGCCCACCCGTTTCGCAGTATGAGTGAGGAAATCTTGCTTG
Organism: uncultured Clostridium sp.; assembly: GCA_964526505.1. GTDB lineage: Bacteria > Bacillota > Clostridia > Oscillospirales > CAG-272 > SVTX01. The sequence goes on along the minus strand of CAZGJC010000003.1, from coordinate 8,306 downwards.
ACTTCTTGGGTAAAGCAAAAAAATGCGGTCTTGTCGGCATGGAGACGCTTTACGCCAAACACACCGAACAAGAAACCGCAAAAGCAATTTCAATAGCACAAGACTTCGGTCTTATACAAAGCGGAGGAAGCGATTTTCACGGAAGCAACAAGCCCGACACGCAACTCGGTACGGGGCTTGGCAATCTCGCTGTTCCGTTTGAATTTGTCGAAAATCTCAAACGCTGTTTATCTCATTCGTAATATCATTTTATTATACAACTTATAAATTCCGCATTTCCAGCAAAGTATCATACCGAAAACGGCACCTACCGCTCCTTGCAGGATTTCATAAGGCAATTTGATTATCGCATATTCGAGCGTACTGTACACAAATATTTTGCCGAACGTATATCCTACGACCATAACTACGGCTCCGAGGGTCACCCCTATACCGGACGATATAATCGGATGTTTTTTCAGTACATAATGTGAAAATACCGATATTATAAGTGCTTGCAATCCGTGCGACACGAGTGACACCCACATTGCAACGGGGTAAAACATTAAATCACCGAGAAACGTACCCACACCGCCGACCATAAATGCCGCTAAGGGATCAAGAATAATGGCGGCAATACATATTACAACGTCAGTAAGATAAAGGTGTCCTCCCGGAACCGGTATACTAAACGTACACATTGCAATCGTCAATGCCATAAACATTGCCGTGGTACATATCCACAACGTATTTTCTTTTGCACTTCTTTTTTTCGTAATTTGGTTATATGCCATTGTTTTTCCTTTCTCGGCAACCTGTCTTTGAATGCCAAACCATAAAAAACTTTACGATTTTCTCAATTCGGTTGTAAATGTTGATTTTTTTCGGCGTACACAACCGAATTTTTTAAAATCACTTGTTCCTACTGTTGCAAATCGTACTTGTTTATTATATAATATATCTGACCATATTAAAATGGTCAGAAAAAGAGAATATTATATAACCAGATTTATATAATATAAGAGAAAGAGCGACTCATATGAAATACAAAATAGACCCTAATCTGCACCCATTATATCTGCAAATATACAGACAAATACGAGATGACATAATACAAGGTGTTTATCCGTACAATACCAAAATTCCATCCAAAAGACTGCTTTCCGACGAGTGCGGAGTAAGCACGGTGACAGTTGAACACGCATACGCTCTCCTATGCGACGAGGGTTACATAGAAGCAAGAGAAAAAAGCGGATTTTTCGTGCGTTTCCGAACCAGTGACGGATTTGCGTCAAATTCGGTACATACAACATCAAAAAAACAAATTGAAAATACCGTAACAGGTCAAAATGCTCCCTCAATGTCGTTTCCGTTCTCGGTTTTAAGCAAAACTATGCGTAAAGTTCTCTCAGACTACACCGACGGAGTTCTCAAAAAAGCCCCCGGCAAGGGGTGTTTTGAGTTGCGTGAAGCGATAAGAAATTACCTCTTACGCAACCGAGGCATAAAGACAGAATCGGAACAAATCGTTATAGGTTCGGGTGCGGAATATCTTTACGGGCTTATAATAGAACTCTTGGGACGAGACAGAATTTACGGAATTGAGTATCCGTCGTACAACAAAATAAGAGCGGTATACAACGCATATGAGGCAAAATTCGAACTTCTGCCTTTCGACAAAGACGGAATTTCAAGCGACGCTCTCAAAACATCCTCCGCCTCGGTTCTGCACACAACGCCGTATCACAGTTTTCCGACGGGCGTCACCGCATCTGCGACCAAACGGCACGAATACATCCGTTGGGCTAACATCGGCGACAGATACGTGATAGAGGACGACTTCGAATCGGAATTTTCGGTATCGTCCAAGCCCGAAGACACGCTGTTTTCCCTATCGGAGTGCGAAAATATAATTTATCTCAACACGTTTTCAAAGACAATTTCTCCGTCAATGCGTGTCGGGTATATGGTATTGCCTGCACCGCTTGCGGATAAGTTTGACAAAAAACTCGGATTTTATTCCTGTACCGTACCGACGTTTGAGCAACTTGTAATTGCCGAACTGATAAACAACGGAAGTTTTGAAAGACATATAAACAGAGTACGGCGTAACAAACGCAAAAATACGTAACAAAAAAAATCAAAATAACGCAAAGCACATCAGAATTCGGCATTTTTAAGCAGTTTATATTATTATTTGCCAACTTTTCGGATATTTGTACTATCTTCAAAATTAAAAACCGATTTAAATGTTTAGCACTTTATGCAAAAGAGTGCTAATATTTACATTTGGAATACAATTGCGTAACATAAAATTCACATCAAGGGTGTAAAATACGAATTGTAACAGAGAGAAGCAAATCGAACAGAAGTGTTCGAATAATGCAAATCCGAGTTACAAATAATATAAACGCAAAATCTTGAAGGAGGATTCTGTTATGTTTGAAATTACACCTTTTGTACACAATAACCACCGCATAAATTCTTACGACCCGTTTGAAGCAATGGATGAATTTGAAAAAGACTTCTTCGGACATAAGACGGCTCTTCCGAAAACCGATATCAAGGAAACCGAACAGGCATATATTCTCGAAGCCGAACTTCCCGGTTTTTCCAAAGAGGACATTCACGCAACGGTTCGTGACGGCTACCTTACAATAAGTGCCGAGCATAAGTCTGACGTTGAGAAAAAAGACGAAAAGACAAATTATCTGCGTCGTGAGCGTTTCAGCAGTTCCTATACAAGAAGTTTTAATCTTGACGGTATTGCGGGTGACCAAATTCAAGCCTCTTACAAAGACGGCATACTTTCGATAGTTCTTCCGAAAGCGGAGAACAAGCCCGACGAGGGAAGAAAACTTGAAATACAATAATATTTTGGGGAGTCCTCGTTCTTTGGGGTCTCCCCAAAATTCAATTTTTCCGTGTCGCACGGATACAAAAAACCTAATGAAAGGAGAATTTTTTTATGAATACAAATAAATTTACTCAAAAAAGCGTGGAAGCGATAAAAGGAATGCAACAGTCGGCAACAGAGCATGGCAACCAGCAAATAGAGCAAGTACACTTACTATACGCCCTGTTGTCAACTCCGGACGGGCTTATTCCGAATCTGCTTGCAAACGCAAATATTGACGTAAAGTCGCTTACAAACGACACGCAAAAAGAAATCAATGCGTTGCCGAAAGTTTCGGGAGTCCAATCCGACAGGCTTTACGTATCGGGGGCACTTGACAACGCACTGACAGAGGCGGAAGAACAGGCTAAAAAGATGAAAGACGAGTACGTATCGGTCGAACATTTGATGCTTGCGCTCTTTGAACGTCCCGACTCGAAGATAAAAGATTTATTCCGTCGTTATTCTCTCACTAAGGATAAGTTTCTCACGTCACTTAAAAACATAAGGGGCAATCGCACGGTAAACAGCGACAACCCCGAAGAAACCTACGACGTATTGAAAAAATACGGACAGGATCTTGTTGCGAAAGCGAAAGAACAAAAACTTGATCCCGTTATCGGCAGAGATGACGAAATAAGAAACGTTATACGAATACTTTCTCGAAAAACCAAAAATAATCCCTGTCTCATCGGTGAACCCGGCGTAGGCAAGACCGCAATAGCGGAGGGGCTGGCTATACGTATTGCCCGTGGCGACGTCCCCGATAATCTCAAAGAACGCATTATTTTCTCACTTGATATGGGTTCGCTTATAGCGGGTGCTAAATTCAGAGGTGAATTTGAAGAGCGTCTCAAAGCGGTACTTGAAGAAGTCAAAAGCAGTGACGGAAAAATAATACTGTTTATAGACGAACTTCACACCATAGTCGGTGCAGGAAAAGCGGACGGTGCCATGGACGCAGGAAATCTGCTCAAACCAATGCTTGCCAGAGGTGAGTTGCACTGCATAGGAGCGACCACGCTCAACGAATATCGTCAATATATAGAAAAAGATGCGGCACTCGAACGCCGTTTCCAGCCCGTAATGGTAAACGAACCGACGGTTGAAGATACGATTTCAATACTCCGTGGACTCAAAGAAAGGTATGAAGTTTATCACGGCGTAAAAATTCACGACAACGCACTGATTGCCGCGGCAACTCTATCGGACAGATATATATCCGACAGATTTTTGCCAGACAAAGCGATAGATTTGGTTGATGAAGCATGTGCTTTGATAAAAACCGAAATGAATTCGATGCCACAGGAAATGGATGAAGTCGCAAGAAAGATAATGCAACACGAAATCGAAGAAGCGGCACTAAAAAAAGAGGATGACAAACTTTCAATGGAACGTCTCGGCGAAATCCAATCCGAACTTGCCGATATGCGTGCGTCTTTCAATGAAATGAAAGCCAAATGGGATATTGAAAGGCAGTCGATTGAGAAAGTTCAAAAACTCCGTGAAGAAATAGAACAAATCAACGCCGAGATTGAAAAGGCACAAAACAGTTACGATCTGGCACGTGCCGCAGAACTTAAATTCGGCAAACTTCCCGAACTCAAAAAACAACTTGAAGATGAAGAGAAAAAAGCAGACAGCACTCAAAACAACACTCTCCTGCGTGATAAAGTCACCGAGGAAGAAATATGCAAGATAGTTTCAAGATGGACGGGCGTTCCCGTATCCAAAATCATGGAAGGCGAACGTGCCAAATTATTGTCACTTGAAGATATTTTACACAAGCGTGTAATCGGTCAGGACGAAGCCGTACGAAAAGTCAGCGACGCAATTCTCCGTTCCCGTGCCGGAATTAAAGACCCACGTAGACCTATCGGTTCGTTTTTGTTTTTAGGTCCTACGGGAGTCGGCAAGACGGAACTTGCCAAAGCACTTGCGGAGGCTTTGTTCGATGACGAAAAAAGTATTGTGAGAATAGATATGAGCGAATATATGGAAAAGTATTCCGTTTCTCGACTCATAGGTGCCCCTCCCGGATACGTCGGATACGACGAGGGCGGACAACTTACAGAGGCGGTAAGAAGAAAGCCGTATTCGGTTGTTTTGTTCGACGAAATAGAAAAAGCACACCCCGACGTCTTCAACGTACTGTTACAGGTGCTTGACGACGGACGCATAACCGACAGTCAAGGAAGAACGGTTGATTTCAAGAACACCGTAATAATCCTGACGTCAAACCTCGGCTCATCCGTAATTCTTGACGGAATAAACCAAAACGGAGAAATAAGCGACGACGCCAGAGATGCGGTTCAAAACATTTTGAAACAAAGTTTCCGTCCCGAATTTCTCAATCGTCTTGACGAGACGGTATTCTACAAACCTCTGACCAAAGAGAATATAAACGGCATTGTGGATCTTCTCATAAACGATCTTGACCGTCGTATGCAAAATCGTCAACTTCACGTTGCGGTAACGCCGTCGGCAAAAGAATATATAATATCGTCCGCATATGACCCGTCGTACGGTGCAAGACCGCTCAAACGGTTTATCCAATCAAGAGTCGAAACCATTATCGCCAGAAAGATAATCTCCGGTGACGTCTCACCCGACAGCACGCTTACGATAGATTATGACGGTGACGATTTGTTTGTCGTATAATCATACCATAAAAAACAGACGGTCTTTCGACCGTCTGTTTTTTTACCATCTGTTAAATTCGGAAAGTTCAAGCCCCTCGTTATTTTCAAGTGCGAAATTGACTGCCCACGTGCCGGGGAAAATCAATAGGTCATTACCTCTGACGTCACGGACGTGTCTCGTGTCACCCGCAAAACGCAATTTTGATATATCAACGGGAGATTTTTCAACGTATCTTATCTGTTCATGAGGCAAGTCCATTTTGGAATATCCTACGCCGTATTCGCTTTGCATACGGAACTTCAAAACGTCAAATTGAAGTACGCCGACAACTCCGACAATCACTCTCTCCATACCCGCATCGGGATAGAAGAATATCTGTATTGCACCCTCTTCCGCTATCTGCTCCATTCCCTTTTGGAACTGCTTACGCTTCATAGAGTCGATTTGTTCGATAACGGCAAAATGTTCGGGAGCGAACGTGGGTATACCCTTAAACTTTACTTTGAGCGACGGGTGTGCGATAGTATCTCCTATTGAGAAAATACCGGGGTCGAAAACACCTATGATATCGCCTGCATACGCCTCGTCCACAACGGCACGTTCTTGTGCCATCATCTGTTGAGGCTGAGAAAGTTTTATCATCTTATTGGGACGAACGTGCAAATATTCGCATCCCCTCTCAAACTTGCCCGAGCAAATACGCATAAACGCAATTCTGTCTCTATGTGCCTTATTCATATTTGCTTGAATTTTAAATACAAATGCGGAAAACTTATCGTCAAGCGGATCTACTTCGCCCTCGACCGCTTCACGTGCAAGCGGAGGAGTCGTCATATGCAGAAAACTTTCAAGGAAAGGCTCAATACCGAAATTATTGAGAGCGGATCCGAAAAATACGGGTGTGAGTTTACCGTGTCTGACTTTATCCATATCGAAATCAAAGCACGCCCCGTCAAGCAATTCTATCTGCTCGCAAAGTGTTTCTCGCAAATCATCGCCTATGAGTTTATTCGCCTCATCGGCATTTGTGATATCGCACTCGATAGCACGAAGTCTTTCACGTCCGCCGTGGAAGTTATCAAAAGTCAAAATCGCTTTTTTCTCTCTGTCGTAAACGCCCTTAAACGTTTGACCGCACGATATGGGCCAGTTCATAGGATA
>CAZGJC010000003.1:0-1527 GCA_964526505.1 uncultured Clostridium sp. | reverse complement strand
CCGGGTGTGTCAAGAATATTTATGCAATATCCCTCATACTCAAACTGCATTACCGACGACGTTACCGAAATTCCTCTTTGTTTTTCAAGTTCCATCCAGTCGGACACCGCATGCTTATCTCCCTGTTTTCCTTTTACCGAACCTGCGGACTGTATCGCTCCTCCGTAAAGGAGAAGTTTTTCCGTAAGCGTTGTTTTACCTGCGTCAGGGTGCGATATTATCGCAAAAGTTCGACGTCTCTCTATTTCTTTTCTTAAATCTGCCACACTATATCCTCAATCAATCACAAATTTCATAAGACATACGGTAAAGTCTTTCCATCTTTGCCTGTCTGAATGCACAAGTTGACTTCATATCCGCAATGGCGTCGGGGCTGAAACGGTCAAGATCACCCTCGTTAAGTTTGCCCTTATACATATGGTCAAGCACAAGTGCGTAGTTTATATCCGTACTTACTATTCGTCCGTTACGAACACACATAACCACGTTGCTCTTGCCTTCAAGCAGACAAGACACTGCGTTCGCACCCATCTGCGTAGCGGTCAGTCTGTCACGCAAAGTGGGAGAACCGCCGCGAACAACGTGACCCAGACGTGCAAATCTCGTATCTATATCACTGCTTGCTTTAAGTTTTTCAACAAATCTCTCGCTGAAATGCTCGCCGTATTTTACCGACATACCCTCGCTGAACACGCAAACAAGTCCACGCTTACCGTTTTCTCTTGCTCTTTTAAGTATTTTAACCGCATACTCCTCGTCAAATTCAACTTCGGGAATGGCGATAACCATCGCTCCCGACGAAATACCGGCATAAAGTGCTATCATACCGCAGTCACGTCCCATAACCTCAACAACGTTGCAACGGGAGTGAGACTCGCAAGTCTCACGCAAACTGTCCACAAGTTGAAGAACCGTGTTCATCGCCGTGTCAAAACCGATTGTATAATCGGTAGCCGTGATATCGTTATCAATCGTACAGGGTATGCCTATTGATGGAATACCGTTGTTGGTAAGGTCGGTAGCACCTCGGAACGTACCGTCTCCTCCGAGTGCTATAACGGCGTCAATACCGTTTTCCTTACAGGTTGCAACCGCTTTTTGCATACCCTCTTCGGTTTTAAATTCGGGGCAACGGGACGAATAAAGTATTGTTCCGCCGTGAGTGATAATATTGGAAACTCTGTGAGTATCAAGCGTTACAAAGTCGCCATTGATAAGACCGTTATAACCCTCGTTTATACCGACAACCTCAATGCCCTCTTCCATGGCTTTTCTTGCCGCCGCTCTGATTGCCGCATTCATTCCGGGAGCGTCGCCGCCCGAAGAAAGAATACCGATTTTTTTAAATTTTGCCATTTTGATGACTCCCTTCCGTAAAACACGCACATTGTGTTTTAAATCTGTGATTCAACGCATATATAAATAACGCTTTAAATTAACATTATATTCGCCAAGCAAAAAACTTGTCATTATATTTTAATATATTTCTCGACGCAAATCAACCCCTTTTGCAAAAAAAGTCCCCGA
>CAZGJC010000002.1:0-74865 GCA_964526505.1 uncultured Clostridium sp. | reverse complement strand
AAGAGATAATCGAAAAATTATTCTCGTATATACAAAAATACACTTCGCATATGCGAAGTGTATTTTTGTATGAAAATATAATTATTACTTATACAAACCGAACACGTCGGTATACAAAAACAGAGTATAAAAATGAGAAAAACTTGGCAATGTCGTTCTTCGGGATATGGGAGAAACGGGTATTTAGGATGGAAAAAATGTTATTTATACCCAAATTCGATCTGGAAATGTACATATTCTTCGAGTTTCCAAAAAAATCAGATTCATCGAATACAAACGCAACATAGAACAATGGGACTAACATTCAAGTTAAAAAAATCCAAAGCATAATGTGTAAACAACTCAATGATGAATTTCTAAAATAGCAAAAAGGCATCGCAAATCTATTTTACAGATATGCGTTGCCTTTTTATTTTACCTAATAATTCGTTTAATTCAAGGAAGCCTTGATTTGTTCAACCCACGCAAGGATTTCCGATTTTTCGGCATCGGATACTTTGGAGTCGAAAAGTCCCATTTTAATCTTATGTACGTTATCTATAATGTTTGTGCCTGCTTCTTTCAGTATTTCTTTTGTTTTCTCAACGGCAACATCATCACCGGCAGTGAGAATTGCGACGTTTGCCGCTCTTGCCTTTGTAAGTTCTCTTACAAACAGTCTGTAATCGTCGGGAAGATTGCCCTTGATATTTATAGCAAGAATAACAATTCTTTCCTTATCACAAGAATATGCAGGTGGTATTCTGTCAACAGAGTTTACATTGAGTTCGTACTCCGCTTTAATCATATTACCGATTGCGAGTAATTTTTTCTTTTCAGGGTAACACAAAACCCTCATTTTGATAGCCATATTTTTATCCTCCAAAAAAATTTATTCAAATTCATACATATCGTGGTCATATACCGTATTACGCATAATTCTGTAAGACGGATTATACTCTCGGTTCATAAAATCAAATTTATTTTTAATTGCATTGACAATATATTCCGGATTTAAATTTTCATTGCTTCCGGCAGACAAAACGGTATGTATTTTTAACTCACCGTTGCAACTTTCCACATTAATGGATTTTATATATCGTGTAATATCGACTTCTTTTTCTCCCGATTTTGATCGTTTTATCATATTTATCGGAGAAGAGAATAGTTCAATTACTTCACGCTCACACCCAACTGTCAACTTCTCTGATTTGATTGTAATTGAGTAATCTGCATATGCAATATCGGCAAATTTGCGTGTAGGCAAATATGCTTTGAGAACATACATCTCGTTTGTAAGATTGGAATTGAGTTGTTCTATTATTTCATCAAAGGATATTTCTCGCTCGATTTTTAAATCCGCAAATTCACACATACTTTCCGTTCCGACAGACAAGGGGAGTCCAAATACAAGTTTTGCGTGTGGATTAAATCCTTTTGTATACCACATCGGAATTCCGGAACGCACGAGTATTCTGTGAAACGTTCGTTGAAGGTCAAGGTGCGAAATAAACTGCAAATTTCCCACCTTACAGAATTTAATTCTCACGGTTATAGGCGAATCGAGCATCGGACGTGCAAATTTCGAATAACAAGATTTTATTTTTTTATTTTCGGGCAACACGTTCGCTCACCTCCTAATTTATTAGCACCGCACCCTGAACATTTTTCACGACAGTTCGGTGTAGATACTCCCTCATGTGCTTTTTTACTCTCACGTATGAGAAATTCCTTTGAAACGCCACAATCGATGATATCCCACGGCAAAATTTCATCATACGACCAAGTTCTGTTGGCATAAAAAGAGGGATCAACGCCCGTTCTTTCAAAAACGGATATCCATTTGTCATAATCAAAGAACTCGCTCCACGCATCAAATTTAAAGCCCTCCGAGCAAGCAAGTTCAAGTGCATCCGCAAGTCTTCTGTCTCCACGTGCCAGAACCGCTTCTATACGACACGTTTTTGCGTCGTGGTGCTGATATTTGATTTTTCTGTCATTAACGCACTCACCTATAAATTCCTGTTTCTGTTCAAGAATTTCCAGAGAATCCTGAGGCTCCCACTGAAACGGTGTAAACGGTTTCGGAATGAAGCAAGATACACTGAAAGTAACCTGTGGCTGTCTTCCCTTGTTTCTGTTGGGATTAGCGTAGTATGCTTCAATTACTTTTTTGGCAAGTTCGGGAATTCCTCGAAGGTCATTCTCGGTCTCAGTCGGCAATCCCTGCATAAAATAAAGTTTTACCTGTGTTTTTCCGGCAGTAAACGCAACGTTGACAGCACGCATAAGATCATCTTCACGCACGTTTTTGTTTATAACGTCACGAAGTCTTTGAGTCCCAGCCTCGGGAGCAAAGGTAAGAGAAGAAGAACGTACCGATGCCACTTTATCCATAAGTTCTTTTGTGAAACTATCAACACGCAACGACGGAAGCGAGAAACTAACCATATTCTCGTTAGTCCAATCCAGGAGTTTATCGGTAAGTTCCGGTAACCCCGTATAGTCGCTTATAGATAGGGACGAAAGAGATATTTCTTCATAGCCTGTGTTTTCAAAAAGGCATTTGGCCTGCTCATTCAAAACATCAGGCGTTTTTTCACGAACGGGTCGATATATAATACCCGCCTGGCAGAAACGGCAACCTCTTATACATCCTCTGAAAACTTCAAGCATTATTCTATCGTGTACAACTTCGGTGTACGGCATAACGACAGACTTTGGGAAAAGTGCAGTATCCATGTCTTCTATTATTCTCTTCGTTATTTTAGAAGGAATATCGTCATATATCGGAGTATACGCCTTTATGGTTCCGTCCTCGTTATATTCTACCGTATAAAGCGAAGGAACGTATACACCGGGAATTGTTTTTGCTGCCTCGTGCAGAAAGTCCGCTTTATTGTAACGACCCTCATCGTGCATTTGAATGTATAATTTGACGATTTCCACAAGCATATGCTCGCCTTCGCCTATATTAAACAAATCAAAAAAGTCTGCAATTGGTTCCGGATTATACGCACAAGGACCACCGCCTATAACAAGAGGGAACTCCTCTCCACGGTCACGTGAACGAAGTGGCATTCCGGATAATTGGAGCATATTCAAAACGGTTGTATAACACATTTCATATTGCAGTGTAAATCCGAGAAAATCAAAATCGGAAACGTTATCTTTGCTTTCGTGTGCCCAAAGCGGAATATTATTCTCAATCATTTTTTCCTGCATATCAACCCACGGTGCATAGACACGTTCGCACCAAATATCTTCCTCGTTATTGAGACAGTTATAAAGAATTCTGATTCCGAGATTTGACATTCCTATTTCATACGTATCGGGAAAAGCAAAGGCAAATCTCGCCTTTATTTTTTCCTTATCTTTGATAACTTGTCCGTATTCTCCACCGGAGTATCTTCCGGGTTTGGATACTTGTTTTAAAATCTCATTAAACTTTGCGTTCATAATGTCCCTTCTTAAATTTATTTATTATTTATTATTTTTTAAAATTCTAATTGTATTTATAGCAATAACCGCCACACCGAGAATTTGGAAAAGAACCGCTATAATATCTCTGTACTTTAATATCGGTCTCATTATCGGCAGAAGATAACCAATAAGAGACACCGCTATTGCCATAACAAATCCGATTAAAATAATACCCAAAGACAGTTGCGATGATTTTTTTGTGATTTTTCTTATATCCTTCAATGCAACAAGTGCGTATGCAATATTAGTAGCATCTTCCGATGATACAATCCCACCGAAGCGTGATACACTTTTTGTGGAAGATTCATATTCATACTGTCTGTACACGCCGATTTTTCCCTCTTGCGTGCGTGTGGGTTTTACATTTGGCTCATATGTAGAAACCATCGTTTTGATACTGTTTTGAGTTAATAATTTTACAACGTCTTTAAAACTTTCTTTAAGTTGTGTTGAAACAATATATGCGAGGGAAAGTTTACCGTCAATTACAACGTAGAGAATATCTTTATCTTTGTATTTGGTATCCGGGATAAAATCCTCTACTGAAAAATCAACTCTTTTTCTATATGACAAAATGAATTTTCTGTTTCCCAACAGAATATGCGTTTCGTTATCCATATATAATTCAATACCGTTATCATTTGTAAGTGCTATATCAATATTTGCAATGCCAACCGGTTCATCACTGCAAATTGAATTGTCGGTTACAGATTTATAAAGAGTTCCTCCCAGCGACGCAAACAATCTGTTTGCGGTTTTAATTGAAGTATTGACGTCATTATCTCCGAGCGAAATCATTTCAATACTATCATTTAATTCAAATGCAACTGTATCGGGAAATATGACCGAATTGGTTTTTTCATACTCTTTAATTGCACCGATGCCAACAAATGCACATCCTTTTTCATTTAAGCGTTTGGATATAACATAAGTAACAAAAGGGAAACTCAATACAAATGACGCCGAAATACATATGTATATTGAAAATGCTATTGAAGTGACAATATCGGATATATTAGTTGATTTCGCTATCAAAACACAAGTAATAACAACAGACGAAAACAGGGCAAGAATTAACGACCATGCGGAATATGGCGAATTATAAAAAGATTCCGCACTACGTTTGAAATATTCAGCCACATATTTGGTTTTCTTTATAATTACGGCATTGCCTTTGATTTGTTTTCTGATTTCGTGAGTATGTATACTTCTTTCATCTCTTGTGACAACATCTTTTTCTTTTGAAACGAATATTTCGCCTGCATACAGTTGTTTTTCGGAAGAAATCAAATTAAATGTTTTCTGTTCTCGTACACAATTCATAAGTTGTGACAAAAGAGCGAAGACAAATAACAATGCCGTTTCAAACCCAAATAATGGTGCAATGGCAATATCGACCGCCAAAGAGTCTACAAAACAACTTACAATTAAAAAGGCATCATATGCCACAAAAACAAGTAAAGAGAGAAGTGGTAAGGCGAATATATTAGGGGAAAATTTGAAAATCCCAATTGTTCCGGATAAAAGTTCACGGCGTATGATAAAGCATCCGAGCAACATTACTATCAATTCCATAAAAGGGAACATTATCAAATAATTTGTATCTTCACGTCCCTTAAATACAATATTAAGCAATAAAAGCACAAATGCAATTGACAACAAAATCGCAATTTTGACTATCAAATTACGTTTATCGTAATCATACTTTCGCTTAATAGACTCTATTTGGTCTTTTGATGAAAATTCTTTTCCGCAGAAACCAAACGGAATTTTATCCTTATCCGGACGATATGAATTTGTTATATTTTGAATAACCGAATCAGTACGCTCGGATCCTATTTTGCTTTTAAGTTCTTTTTTATAACCGAGTTGCAACAGCAGTGAAATATCATCGTCTTGTATTTCTTCGTTTTTAGGTACGCTACCATCTGCCGTCTTTTCGGGAATTTCCTGTGTACATACACCGTCACTCACATTCAAATGCCACTGCAACGGGTCATCGGTATATTCATCCGATGACAATACAATATACGGTTTTTCTTCAATGGTTTTCGATGTTGAAGAATCATCGGTACTTTTCGCAACGTCCTTGCACGCATCATCAACGTCGAGTGCTTCTTCATCAGACATGTCTGCATTTTTTATATTTTCGAATAACGCAAACTCATCGTCTATTTGATTGCTCGGGACATCTATATGTTCCGGCAACGCCTCATCTTCGCCTAAAATCGAGTCATTTTGAGATGCGTTGTCATATTTACAGAGTTCTTCACTTATGATTGACGGCTGTTCCTCATCGTTTTCTTCGTCATCAAACATCAGTATGCCATCATCTTCTTCCGACATATCCGAGTCATCGCACTCACAGCCCTCTGCATTGTCATCTATTATATGGTCGTCAATTATACATTCCGAAAAATCATTCTCCTCTTCGTCACTATCATCGTTATTTTCCGAAATTATTTTGGAGAGCAGGGAACTCAATTCCGAATCTTCATAAACGGGTTCGGAGTTCAAGACATCGTCTGCATAATCTTCGTCAGCAACACTATAAGCCATTTTTAATTGATTAAGTATAGAACTTATATCATTTTCTCCGTTTTGGTTTTTATTGCCCATAAAGTCACCTCCCAACAAATAATCGTTTTATGATAACGTGCGATTTTGTCTTGCCGCTTCGCATAGAATTACCGCTGCGGCAGTGGAAACGTTGAATGAGTTAACGTGTCCGTACATAGGTATAGATGTGAGAACATCGCAATTATCAATAACTACGGAAGAAACACCATTCCCTTCGCTTCCGAATACCAATGCACAAGGACCTTTAAAATTAGTTTCATAATACGGTGTTCCACCCGCTTCTGCGGCAAACACCCAAATGCCTTTTTCTTTCAGAGAACGGACAGTGTTTGCTATATTAGACACCTTGGCAATTGCCAAATGTTCTATTGCTCCTGTACTGGATTTTGCAACAAGCGGAGTTAGTCCAACCGCTCTCCGTTTTGATATAATCAAACCATGTGCCCCCGCACCCTCGGCACATCTAATCAATGCACCGAGATTATATGGGTCGGTAATTCCGTCCGCAATAACCAAAAGCGGACTTTCTCCACGCTCTCGTGCTACATTGAGTATATCCTCGACAGAGCAATATTCTTTTTCGGATGCCATGGCGATAACACCTTGATGAGGGACGAAACCGGACATTGCGTCAAGTTTCGACTTGTCCGACTCTACAACAGGTATTCCTCTGTCTATTGCCTCTGCAACAATAGCAACAATAGAACCCTCTCTATTTCCTCTTTGCACCAAGAGTTTATCTATATCACGACCTGACCTAAGCAACTCTCTTACCGCATTACGTCCCATGATAAGACCCTCCGGCATCGGTTGCTCGGTATCACTTGAAATTTTTCTATCTTCATACGTGCGTCTTGCACTACCTTTTGTATCGGTATTTTTGTTTAAAGCGTATCTATTTTCGTTATTATTTTTACGTCCTGACATAATACACGTCCTTTCAGTTTCCTCAAAACATATATAACTCACTTCATTATATCATAAATTACCTTTTTTGTATAGACAAAAACAAAATATTTTTTCAAATTAAAACAACCGCAGAGCGAACAATTACGCATTTGTCCCTCTGCGGTTATCAATTTTTTTACATTTATCGCAAATTTCCACCATTTTCTGCGGATATATCTTTGTCACTCTTATCTGCCACATTGTCACTATCGGTTGTTTTCGTGTTTTTAACAGTTTTGGATATCGGTTTACTCTTATCAATAACAAGAAACAAAACTACAATTACGGCTACAACAATCGACAGGGACATTGACTTATCCAAAAATCCGAATAACGCACCGCAAAAAAAGCAGACAAGCAGTCCTATTACGCCTCCGCTTACTTTTCCGATAATAAAACCTAAAATAAGCGGAATTATACCACATATAAATCCTACCACAATTCCAATCAATATTCTTACAATTATCTCTAACATAGCAAAATTTCTTTCGTCGATACTATTTAAGAAATAACAACTGTTGACCTTTTTACATTGACAACATTATTATACATTATATCGTCAAGAAAATCAATAGAATATAAATATTTTACAATTATTTTCCTAAATTAACAACATTGTGACAATATCTATTTAAATTGCAGAAATTCATTATTTTTCATTAAATTATTCGGATATTGTCATAGCAAAATAATATCAGATGAATTTTGGAGGTGATTTGATTTGAAACAAAAAATCAAATTAACGATATATGCTTTAATAATTTATGCCATATGCACTTTGTTTGTCATACAAACGTGTGCAACGTACCCGGGATACTCTTGGTATTGTAAACGAACAAAAGACCATACCCAACCATCAATAGGGGGCGAAATATCATTTGTGGAGAAATACAACGGCTTCGCCATTGACAAAAAACACGGAGACAACAATCCCGAAAAGGTGTTGTATTTGACTTTTGACGCCGGGTATGAAAATGGGAATGTAAGTAAAATTCTGAATATTCTCAAAGATCAAAACGTAACGGGTGCTTTTTTTGTTCTAGGAAATTTAATCGAAAGCAATACCGCTCTTGTCAACCGTATGTTTGATGAGGGACATCTTGTATGCAACCACACTTATTCACACAAAATTATGGTTGGTCTAAATCAATCGGAATTTAAAAGTGAACTTCAGCGACTCGAGGACACCTGCAAAGAAAAAACGGGGAAGTCGATTGACAAATTTTACCGACCTCCCGAGGGTAGATTTGATGAGGCAAGTTTGCAATATGCATCTGATATGGGATATCAAACAATATTTTGGAGTTTTGCTTATGCGGACTGGGATAACAACAAGCAGATGAATGCAGACACCGCCAAGAAAAAAATATTGGATAATATTCATAACGGTGCCATTATTCTTCTTCATCCAACATCCTCAACGAACGCCAAAATTCTTAACGACGTAATAACGGAACTGAAAGCACAGGGGTATTCATTCGGGTCACTATATGACTTGTGCGGTGATACAAAATCAGGTGAAAACAATCAATGAAAGCAATTTATAAAGTCATATCTTTCGCACTAATTATTGCCTTTTGTATGAATTTTATTGTTCAAACTAAAAATGAAATACCGAAAAGTAAAGACGTGACAAACGTATATTACAACAATAAAAATGACAGCATGAAAATCGCACTGACCTTCGACGATGGTCCTCACCCCAAATTAACACCCAAAATATTAGACGTTTTGGATAAATATAATATAAAGGCTACATTTTTTGTTATCGGAATAAATGCCAACAATTATCCAAATACTCTAAAAGAAATAAAAAAACGTGGTCACGAAATAGCAAATCACACCTACAATCATCCGCATCTTTCCGGTACAAATGAAAATACGCTAATGTCCGAAATAAACAAATGTCAGGATGAAATATACAAAACCGCTCATACAACCACAAATTTATTTCGTCCACCGGAAGGATTTATGAAAGGGTGTGTAGAAACGGTTGCACGTTCTCTAAATTATAAAGTTATTTTATGGGATATTGATACCCGTGACTGGGCACATACGCCTCCGCACGAAATATACAGCAACGTTGTTAATAATATAAAATCCGGGGACGTTATTCTTATGCACGATTTCATAGGTCATAACAGTCCAACTATCGAAGCACTCGAACTGTTTATTCCCGTTTTGGTTGAAAAAGGTTACCATTTTGTCACTGTCAGCGAATTGATTGGTTCTAATCAATAAAAAACGCTTGCCGTTACAAGCACGGCAAGCGTTTTTTTATTCTGTCAAAAGTTCCGGTCCTTCATCAACTTCATCATCGGTATCTTTGGGCGGTACGGGATCAATCATATATTTTTGAATTATCGGGTATGCCGCATATGTATATATAAAAGAACATATACCAAGATAGTAGATCAACGGAAGAACAAGGAATACTCCATACTTCGGTAAAAACAACAGCATGGGAATAAAGGCAACAGCAGAAACTATCACAAGACCGAGACATGCCATAAGATTTCTTTTAATGCCTAAAATAGAGAATATAAATGCATTCTTTATTGCCTTTGTGATTTTTATATTAAAAGTAACAAGCATAAGATAAATATAAAATCTCATAATAATATATATTACAGCAAGAGCAAACGTCAGCACGTACATAAAGTTAGTAAATCCCGTCGGTGCGGACCTGTAAAAATATATAAAATCATATGCAAGAGTGAACATACAAATGCAGTCGATTATCCCGAAAATTATACCTTGCTTTATATTTTTCTTTATACCATAAAAGAAATCGGACAAAATAAATACGCTGTCGCCCCTTACAAGTCCACGAGTTACGTATATAGAACCGACCTTTTGCAATCCGTAAGTAAGAACAAATACTACGATTATGATACCAAAAATCCAATAAAGACCCGCTCCGTCTTCCGGTATTCCGAGTTGATACGAATATGCACTTAGATTTGCCGATGATACTGCATTTGACGATGCGAAATTCATGCCGTAAATGATAGGATATTCCTTATATACAAATGAAGACGTCGTCGGCATTGCAAAAAAATACAAAAAAACAACTGAAATCAAAGGTAATACTTGGAATATCATCAGCATATTCAATGACAATATTTTTGAAAATTTTCGACCTATTTGTTTGAAGAAAAATTTCAAATTGGGAGTTCTGTCTTCGCCCGGTTCTATGCCTTTTCCATCTCTGTTCATATCGAACAGTTTAAATTTCTTTTTCTTGTTTTTCTTTTCCAATTTTACAAATTCCTTTTTAGAAATATAATAACAGTTAAACGCCAAGTTGCATAAAATTCAACTTCAAATTAAGACCAACCATTAAATTTTTTATTACAAATAAAAATATTTACGTACTACCGAGATATTGTCTTTTGTCTTAATGCTTCAAAAGCAATAACTGAAACGGCAGATGCGGTCGGTAACGACCCTTTAAATTCTCGTCCGTAATCTATCCTAACAGTTGCATCGCATAAATCCAACAATTTGCGTGAAATGCCTCGTTTTTCTCCACCTACTATTAAAAGTGTAGGATGATTAAAATTTATCTCCGTTAATGAGACAGAATTACGAATGCCTGCACAGATAATACGAAAACCTTTTTTCTTGAAAAAATTCACTGCGGAGATAGGTTCAGACATGTACATATCGGCAAGTTCGGAACATCCGGCAGAGGATCGTGCAACCGTTCCGGAAAACTCCAACCAATTTCTCGGTGGAAGAATAATACCATTAACACCGAGAGCATACAAGGAACGAACCGAATAACCAAAGTTATACGGGTCTTCTATACCTTCAAGCAAAACGTATAACGGATTGCTTTCGGTTTCAATTTTCATTGATGATAAGTTTTCAAGATGTCTTTTAGTGCAAATAGCAACTATTCCACCATGTGTGGTTCCGGATGTTATAGCGTCAAGTGTACCACTGTCCATTGCTTCAAGGTCAAAAGACAATTTTCGTGCCATAATTTCAAGAAACGACAGCTCACGACGATTTTTTTCGGATTTTGATTTATCGTATAAAACACGTATGATTTTGCGATCGTTACTACCACAATCGATGGCTTTTATCAGTGCGGATATTGAAGTCATTCCTTCCAATATATCCGTAAACTCTTTATCATATATAAACGTATTGTCAGGAAACATTAAAAACTCCCGTAAATGTTATAATATCTAATGGTTTTACAACATATAATCAACTGAATAAATATTATACTCAGAGGTTGTCGCATAATGATGTATTTGTCGTCCTGCAAGGAAAGATGTGTAATACTTGCATTATATCTCGTTGAAAACAAAACAACGGTCAGAAGTGTTGCAACGCATTTTGGAATAAGCAAAAGTACCGTACATAAGGATATTACTCAAAATCTAAAAAACATAAATCCTTCACTTTATCTTGAAGCAAAATGTATCCTTGAAAAGAACAAGGAAGAACGGCATTTGCGTGGAGGCGAAGCAACAAAGAAAAAGTATTTGTATGAACGTAAAAAAATCATATGAACATAATTAAATGTCAGTAGGGCTTTGCTTGTAAAGCCCTTTTTTATCCTTTATAGGGATTATTTTCTGCGGATTCCTTCATTGATTGAATGACCGTGCGAGGTTTTTTTGACTTAAAAATAGCCGACCCTGCGACAATAATATTCGCACCTGCACTTGTTGCAAGCCCTATATTATCCGTTTTTATGCCTCCGTCCACCTCTATATCAACATCTGTTCCGTGTTCTGATATATACTTCTTCAATGCACGAACCTTGTCAAGCGTTTCGGGAATCAATGACTGACCGCCAAATCCTGGTTCAACGGTCATAATCAAAGCCATGTCTACGTAATCTATAAGAGGGTAGAGATATTCCACCGGAGTATTGGGGGATATGGCAATTCCCGTTTTCATTTCATATGAATGTATTAAATTTATAACAGACATGGGATTTTCACAAGCCTCGTAGTGAACAGTTATACTGTCCGCACCCGCTTTTACAAATCTGTCTATATATCTTTCGGGACGTTTTATCATAAGATGTACGTCAAAAAACATATCCGTAGACTTACGAATACAAGATATTAAATCCGCACCGAATGTAATATTAGGCACAAAAGCACCGTCCATAACATCCAGATGAAGATATTTGGCACCTGCATCACGAACTCGTTTTATCTCTGTATTCAACGTTAAAAAATCCGCCGAAAGAAGCGATGGGGCTATATAAATCATATAAATTGCCTTTCATTATGGAATTTGCAAATATCGTAATTTGTAGAAAAACAATAAAATTGGTCATATAATGTAGTGTGTAAGAAACACATGAGATATCGGGTGGAAAATCAAATCAAGCGACGTAACAAATGCCACTTTACCCGAATTGTCTTATGATTATATAAAACACTTACATTTTTTCTATCAAACATACAGCGTGTGCGGAAATTCCGAGTTCTTCTCCGGTAAAACCGAGATGTTCTTCGGTGGTTGCTTTCACACTGATATTGTTTACATCTGTATGAAGTGCAATCGCCAAATTTTCTCTCATTGAATCTATGTACGGTGAAAGTTTTGGCGATTGTGCTACTACGGTGGCATCAATATTTACAATGGTATATCCGTTCTGAGTTAATTTATTGCCAACAATCTCGGCAAGTTTTAAACTGTCCGCATTCTTAAACGAGTCATCATTGTCCGGGAAAAGTTTTCCTATATCTCCGAGTGCCGCCGCCCCGAGGAGAGAATCCATTACTGCGTGAGTCAATACGTCTGCATCCGAATGACCGAGCAACCCCTTACCATTGGGTATATCAACGCCACCTATGATACATTTTCTGTTTTCTGCCAATCTATGGACATCGTATCCGTGACCTATCCTCATATCTCAATCCCTTTAAATAAATTTTATATTATTTTGTTTTTCGCAAGTCAAGAACTGCTTTTGCAAATACCAAATCCAACTGATCCGTAATTTTTATATTTTCACGAGATCCCTCTATCAGTTTCACGGGATTTTTCATATGTTCCACAAGCGAGCAATCATCCGTAGCATTATATTCTTCTTCTCTTGCAATATATGCGGCTACGTAATAGGCATTCCTTCTAAACACCTGCGGTGTTTGTGCAAGCCAAGTGGATTTACGTTGCGGTGTTGATTCAATATAGGCATTTTTATCACTTATTTTTACCGTATCAACAGCTTTTGTAGCCAGAGTTGCGGCACCGTGCAAATATGCACCTCTGCACACCTTTACAATGTCCTCCGGTGTAATAAGACAACGTGCGGCATCATGAATACAAACATATCCGGATTCTTTCGATGCACATTCTACTCCTCTCATTGCCGATTGCTGCCGTGTTTCTCCTCCGACCACGACACGGAAAGGTTTTGTGATTTTATATTTTTTACAAAAATCATCGTAATTGGAAACTTCTTCTTTTTTTGCCACAACAACAATTTCATCTATGCATTCCGCATTTTCGAATTGAATAATTGTTCTTGCCACTATCGGGATACCATCAAGTTCTAAAAATTGTTTCGTAGTTTTGCAACGCCCCATACGGGCAGAAGATCCTGCGGCAAGGATTATTGCCGATGTAAATTTCCTGTGTTGTAAATTTCCACTGACAGCACGTAAAGCTTCGGCTATCTTATGTGGTTTGTCTGTACGTTCCGGCATAATTTTATTCCTTTCTTAATGCGTTTGGTTTTTATTTTCTATGTCTTCAAGCATTTTTATTCTGATGTCATGTCTGCCACCGAGATATTCCGTGTTCAAGAATATATCAATCAAATCGCAGGCAAGTCCAACACCTACAACTCGCTCACCTATGCACAAAACGTTAGCGTTGTTGTGCAGTCTTGTCATTCGTGCAGAAAACGTATCAGAACAGCAAGCGGCACGTATTCCTTTATGCTTATTGGCGGCCATCGACATTCCTATACCCGTGCCACAAATAAGTATTCCCAACTCCGCCTCGCCATTTTGTATTTTTTTGCACAGGGCGGACGCATAGTCAGGGTAGTTACACGACTCTGTGGTATACGTTCCGACATCGCATATTTCAATACCGTTTTCTCTTAAATGTTCGATGACTTTTAATTTGAGCGACAGACCGGCATGGTCGGAACCTATGATTATTCTTCTGTTATTCATTTTGTATCATCCTTTAAGTTTTTCAAGTCTTTCACGTTCTGCCTGTGAGGGGCGAAGATATACCGGCGACAATTCAAAATCCGTACACGCACCACCGCATTTATATTTTTCGATAGCACACAGAGAGATAGAATATCCGCTCGGCATACGCATTTTATAAGGAACGTACTCAACATCTGTTAGTTTAAAATATTTTTTACAAACATCATATCCATCACCCGAAAGATAGATTTTTTCTTCAAATAGCGAAAGTTCCCGGTCAAGTTCTTCTATTGAAATAAGTCTATCGTGGCAAAGACATTCCAACTTACCGTTTTTGCATTTGTAAAGGGCATTGTAGACGTGTTCACGTCTTGCATCCATTACGCTACATATAATACCGTTGTAATTTACAAGATTTCTTGCAAGTGCGTCCAGTGAAGATATGCCAACGCATATTTTATTCTTCCCGTATGCAAGTCCTTTTACGGTTGCAACCCCTATACGCACCCCGGTAAATGATCCGGGGCCCACACTGCATGCTATCATATCAACATCGTCTATTGTTATGTCCGAGAGTTTAAGCAATTGTGCTACACACGGAAGCAGGGTTTGACTGTGTGTATTACCATTATTAACCGTAATTTCACACAAAATATTTTCATCCTCGCAAAGTGCTACGGTGCATACCTTCGCACTGCTGTCAAGTGCTATAATCTTCATTTATTGACCTCTAAAATCATCTGACAATCGAAATAGTGATTTTTCTGCCACCCTCAAAATCCGTTTTTTCTATTTCGACTTTTATATACGCCTTCGGTAAGGCATATGGAATCAATTCGCACCACTCCGCAATACACAGAGAATCATCGCAAAGATAATCGTAAAATCCTATGGAATACAGATCATCTTCATCGGTAATTCTATACATATCAAAGTGGCAAATTCTTTTCGTTACAATGTTTTTTTTACATTTATATTCGTTAACAAGAGCGAATGTAGGGGATTTGACAATCACATCCGGGGCAAGTGCCAATGTAAAACCTCTGACAAATGCGGTTTTTCCAACCCCCAAGTCTCCGTACATAGCAACAAAACGTGGCAATGATGTATCGGAATTTATCTCCAATGCCAAATCATAACCTATTTTCTCGGTTTGTTCAACTTTGCTTACATTAGTTACAAGTGGAAAATTCATATTAAAACAGCCCGTCTATATTTCCATATTCATCAATATCAATCGAATATGCCGCAGGATTTTTCGGCAATCCCGGCATTGTCATTATCGCTCCGGTCAGAACAACTATAAATTCCGCTCCGGCGGATAGTTTAATTTCACGCACGGTGATATTAAAGTTTGAAGGTCGTCCGAGTTTTGTGGGATCATCGGAAAGAGAATACTGTGTTTTTGCAAAACAAATAGGGAAGTGTGAATATTTTTCATCAAGTTTCATGATTTCCGACAACTGCTTTTTTGCCGCAGATTCATACACAACCGAATTTGCACCGTATATATTCTTTGCAACCGCTTCTATCTTATCTTCTATTGACATATCGTCACCATACATAAACTTGAAGTTTGAAGGCTTCTCACACGCATCTATAACCGCACGTGCAAGGTCAAGTCCGCCGTCGCTTCCTTTTGCAAACACTTCCGACAGTGCCAGATCCACGCCTTTCTCTTTACAAAGGTCTTTGATAATTTCAATCTCTGCGTCCGTATCCGTATCAAATTTATTTATTGCGACAACGACAGGCAAACCAAATTTATGCATATTGTCAATATGTGCTTCGAGATTTGCTAAACCCGATTTCAAAGCGGATACATTTTCATCTTTGAGATTTTCTTTTTTTACGCCCCCGTTATATTTAAGAGCTCTAACAGTTGCAACAATTACAACCGCACGCGGAACAATTCCCGACATACGGCATTTTATATCAAGAAACTTTTCCGCACCGAGGTCGGCACCGAATCCCGCTTCCGTAATCGCATAATCCGAAATTTTAAGTGCAAGTTTTGTTGCACGCACACTGTTACATCCGTGCGCTATATTTGCAAATGGTCCACCGTGAATGATTACAGGGGTGTTTTCAATTGTTTGCACCAAATTTGGTTGCAATGCATCTTTAAGCAATACAGCCATTGCACCATTCGCATGTAAATCACGACAGTAAACAGGCAAGCCGTCGTATTTATACGCAACTAATATATTTCCGAGTCTTTCCTTTAAATCGGAAATATTCTCGGAAAGGCATAGAATAGCCATAACCTCAGACGCAACCGTTATATTGAAATGGTCTTCACGAGGCACACCGTTCACTTTTCCACCGAGACCGACAATTATATTACGTAACGCTCTGTCGTTTGTATCGGTAACACGTGCAAAAAGAATTCTACGCTCGTCAATTCCCAAAATGTTGCCTTGTTGAATATGATTATCTATTATCGCACAAAGAAGGTTATTTGCGGCTGTTATAGCGTGAAAATCACCCGTAAAATGCAAATTTATATCTTCCATGGGAAGTACCTGCGAATATCCACCGCCGGCAGCACCTCCTTTTACACCGAATACCGGCCCGAGAGAAGGCTCTCTTAATGCAACTACCGCTTTTTTACCGAGTTTGGACATCGCCATTCCGAGACCTATACTCGTGGTCGTTTTTCCTTCGCCGGCGGGCGTAGGATTTATTGCCGTAACAAGTATAAGCTTTCCGTTTTGATTTTGTGCAACTCGATTTATATAATCATTACTGATTTTCGCCTTGTATTTTCCATACGGCTCAATATCGTCCTCACCAATTCCCAAGCTTGCAGCCACTTCTTTTATAGGTTGCATCTTTGCCTCTCTCGCAATTTGAATATCCGTTTTCATACAGGTCTCCTTTATATGCAATATTTTATGTGATTATAATTTGTACACATCGGCATATAAACCGCCGATTTACACATATTTCTCCATAGACTTTATTGCTTCTGTAAATTCAGTCTCATTTCTTATAGGCGTCCACACTCTGCTTGAAAATCTACCACGCAACAACTTCGAACAAAGACTTACCTCATCCTCGTTCCTAACATCCTCCACTTTGTTTATGAGAATTGACGAATAACTCGAACTGTTAGGACGTGTATCGTACGCAATTGCATATTTCGCCATATTTTCAACACATTCAAGTGCATGAACTCGATCTCCTTGCATAAGATAAAGCATCGCAAGTTGACGGTAAGAATTTGCAATTCTGTCGTTATAATAAAGAAGATCACCATCAAATATTATTTCAAACAGTTCTATACCTTTTTTCATCACCTGAATTTTCTGTTCCAATGAATAGTTATTCCTTGATATATCAGGAACACAGGCTATGTTATATATATGCCACCAGATATTGTCAGCAAACGCCACGATATTCGACTGTGCTTGCCTGAAAGCAACTTCTCCGGTCAAAACCGTCGCCTTAACGATTTCTTTACTGTAATCCATTCCGTGTAATTTTTCGGCAATATCCAGTGCGGCCTTATCATTATGCAACAAGTGCGAATACACGTCACACAACGTTTTTTTGGTCTCATCTCGCAGTTCGTCATCGGTACAATAATCCAAAATATGATTACAGAGCGATATGGCCTCCGCAAGATCTGCCTTCTTCGGCTTTTCTGTGTTATTTATTGTTGCCAAAACCTTGGCAAGTTCAAGTTGAATTTCAAATGATGAAGGAATATCCGCATATGCCTCACGCAACAGCTCCAAACATTCAAGCATTTCATCACTGTCTTCAAGGCGTTCCGCACGTGCAAGGTATTCCTTTATTTTTGCTTCTTTTTGTACGCTGTCGTAACACAAAAGTTCGTCCATTCCCACGCCGAAGAAATCGGCGATAAGTGGCAACGTTTCAATGTCCGGATAACATATCTCAGATTCCCAACGGGAAACCGCTTGCGGGGTGACTTTAAGGTATTCCGCAAGTTTTTCTTGTGTTGTATCATTCTTTTTGCGGAGCAATCTTATTTTTTTTCCGATTTTTATTCCTGTCATTTCAAGCAAATTTCCTTTCGCTGACATATTTTAACTCACTGCAATAATTATATAATATTTATCAATTAAAGTCAATATATAATTTTCAAAAACTAAACTCATGGTTTAAATTTTTTATAAAATCGGAGCAAAAATTTCAAAAGCACTTTACTTTAACATTATAAAGTGATAAAATATATATTGCCGAAAAATATCGGAGGTATCTGTTATGAATAAAGAAAATGGAGATATAAATAAAAACCTTCTCTACAATAGCATCCTGTCTCTCGAAAACATGGATGACTGCAAGAATTTTTTTGAAGATCTATGTACGGAATCCGAATTGATTGAAATGTCTCGTCGTCTCGTTGCGGCAAAAATGTTACACGAAGGACATCTATACACCGAAATATCACAAAAAACAGGGCTTAGCACAGCCACAATCAGCCGTGTCAATCACTGTATAAAATTCGGAAGCGGAGGATATTCAGTCGTCATTGACAACATCAAACGGAAGGAGAACAGAAGAAAATATGGAAAATAAATATTCCGGATATGGTTCGATTTTCGAAATATATGACAAAATCAATTCAGAAATAGATTATTCTCAATGGGCCGATTTTATCGAAAACTGTTTTCGCCGATTTTTAACGCAAAAACCGTCAATAGTTCTTGATCTTGCTTGCGGAACCGGTAGCATGACACTTGAACTTGCAAAGCGTGGATATGATATGATAGGCATTGACGGCAGCAGAGAAATGCTTTCGGTTGCATACGAAAGAATGTACGATGCCGAAAGAAACGATATTTTGTACATTTGTCAAGATATGCGAGATTTTGAGCTATACGGTACAGTAGGTGCCGTTACCTGTTGCTTGGACAGTATAAACTATCTGTCGGGAGACAACGATTTACACGATTGCTTTAATTGCATTCACAATTATCTCGACCCCGACGGTCTGTTTATATTTGACATAAATACGCCCAACAAATTTAAAACCGTATATGCAGATAATTCGTACATACACGAAGAGGAAATAAACGAAAAGCAAGTACTTTGTGCTTGGCAAAATGAATACGACAAAAAAAGTAGGCTATGCGATTTTTATTTGAGTGTGTTTGAGGAAACCAACGACGGAAAATACATGCGAACAGACGAGGTGCAAACCGAACGGTGTTTTGAACGCCCGGAAATAGAAAATGCATTGTCTCGTTCCGGTTTTGAAACAATAGGTTTTTTCGGAGATTATAAATTCACCGAAGCCACAGACAATGATTTAAGATGGTATATTATCGCAAGAGCGAAAAAATAATTAAACGTGAGGAAAAAGCAATGTCTCAATCGAAAATTCTCCGTGCTATGACCAGCGACGGAAGTGCAAGAATCCATGTTATAAATTCAACAAAAATAGTAAACGAAGCAATAAAATATCACAACTCAACTCCTACCGCAACAGCCACACTCGGTAGGCTTCTCACAGCCACGTCTATGATTGGCTGTATGCTCGGCGAAAAAGATGACAGCGTCACCGTTTCGCTCAACGGTGACGGTCCCGCAGGACGTGTAATAGCGATAAGTGATTACTACGGTAATGTCAGAGGATATATTCAAAATCCCTGCGTCGATATACCGCTTAAATCAAACGGCAAATTAGACGTTGGAGGAGCAGTGGGAAAAGGCTTTATAAACGTTATAAAAGATATAAGTGGGGGAGAGTCATCAAACGGTTCAGTGGAACTTGTATCAGGTGAAATCGCCGAAGATATCGCACAGTATTATGCGGAAAGTGAGCAAACCCCTACCGTATGTGCTTTGGGAGTACTGGTAGATACCGATTGGAGTTGCCGTGTCGCAGGAGGAATAATCATTCAGTTATTGCCGTTTGCGGATGAAGAAACTATTTCAAAAATCGAGAAAAATATCCCCAATCTAACAAACATCTCCAAATTATTTGAAGCGGGTCTCGGTAACGAGGAAATACTGAAAATTGCGATGAACGGAATAGAATACGATCTTTTCGACGAAATTGATGTGGACTACCATTGCACCTGTTCGGAAGAAAGAATGAAAAACGCCCTCAAATCAATCGGTCAAAAAGATCTGACAAAACTATTTGAAGAACAGGTTGCAGAAGGAAAACCGGAAGAACTTGAAATTGTATGCAGATTTTGCAATTCCAAATATAAATTCAAACCGACAGATTTATATTAAATATAAAATCTGACAGTCAACCGTAACAATCACCTAAATTCGACATACAATGATAACGAGAAACACTTGATGAAATCTATTTGGCCTTCAAGTTTTCACATTACATTATATGGAGGGAAATATTATGCCCGAAAACAGATTTTGTTGCGGAACGACGGGCGGAGGTAGGGAATCTGTTTATATAGAAACCAACAGAATTCTTGATTCCTGTCGTGACCGTGATTGCTTTGAAAACGTTCGTGTATTCTTAACCGATTTCGGAAACGAAATAATAGAACACACAAACACCATTCGTGCTAAAAGTGCTTGCATTGCTTGGACGTCAATTACTCTTGACCCCGTACAATTCAACAGAGGATTTTACTCGGTAACAATAAGATTCTACGTTAAACTCATTTTTGAAGCGTGCGTTGGTGGCGGACGGTCTCAGGAATTTGACGGAGTAGCTGTTCTCGAAAAGAAAATTATTCTTTTCGGAGGAGAGGGAAACGTCAGCACGTTCCGTTCAAGTATAGACGGAAACGGATTTTGTGATGAAATACAGCCCTGTTGCAGACAAAGAAGTTTGCCTATCGCAACAGTAGAAGTTGTAGACCCGATTATACTTGATACACGAATTATAGAGAATGTAAGCGAAAGTTGTTGTTGCTGTTGTCCCTGTGACGTTCCGGAGTGTGTTGTACGAAATATATCCGGAGCATTAACAAATGATTTTGCCACAACTGTCGACAGGTACCTTGCGGTATCACTCGGAATATTCTCCGTTGTCAGAATTACCCGTCCGGCACAACTCCTTATAAACGCATCCGAATATTCGGTTCCCGACAAAGAATGTGTTGAAGCCAAAAGAGATGACCCGTGTGGTATATTCAGAAATATGTGCTTTCCCACATCAGAATTTACGGGAACAAGTATGCCGATAATAAACAACGAAAAACCAACCTGTTTTGACAAGGGCGGTAAATGCGGTTGCGGAAGTTAAATACAATAGAAAACAAATAAAAAATGGATTCCATGGAAATCGAACACCGTCCGAAACATCTTCGGGCGGTTATTTTATTTATCAAATTGGACAAAATAATAAAATTTAACAAATAAATGCTTGCACAGCGAAAGAAAATGTTGTATTATAGAGACAAATACAATCTTTTACTATACCGAAAACAAAAACATCGGAGGCAAAAATGGGCATTTTTGATATTTTGCAGTTGATATGCGGTCTGGCTCTGTTTCTTTACGGAATGGACGCTATGGGTGATGCACTAAAAAAAAGTGCAGGCAGAAAATTAAAAACCATTCTCGGAAATCTGACTTCAAATAAATTCAAAGGATTTCTTTTAGGTCTCGGCGTAACTGCAATAATTCAATCATCATCTGCAACAACTGTAATGGTTGTTGGATTTGTCAACTCCGGAACCATGCTTCTTTCACAAGCGGTTGGAGTTATAATGGGTGCAAATGTCGGAACGGCAGTTACCGCTTGGCTGACGGCGTTAAACGGAATCAGCGGAGGTTCGGGAGCAACTTCCATTTTAGAATGGCTCAAACCCGATGCATGGATGCCGATTCTTGCACTTGTGGGAATATGCCTTATAATGTTCTCAAACAGAGACAAAAAGAAAAGTTTTGGCAATATTCTTATGGGATTTGCCGTCCTTATGGTGGGTATGGATTTGATGTCCGGTGCTGTCAGTGGTCTGAAAAACGATCCAAACTTCACGGGAATACTTACGTTATTCAATAATCCGATATTGGGCGTTCTTGCAGGAACAATACTCACGGCAATCGTTCAATCATCTTCGGCGTCAATAGGTATCCTACAAGCACTCTCCACAACCGGTGCAATCACATACGGTATGGCAATGCCGATAATTCTCGGTCAAAATATAGGTACGTGTATCACGGCTATGATTTCATCTGTCAGTGCAAATAAAAACGGTAAGCGTGCGGCGACAATTCACTTGTATTTCAATATCATAGGCGTTATTTTCTGGCTTGGAATGTATTATCTCGTCGGCTGGATTTTGAATATAACAGGCATATTTAACATTTTCCACGTTGCAGACGGTCACTCGATAAATATGTGGGGCATTGCAATGGTTCATACGATATTTAAAATATTATCGGTAATTTTAATTGCACCGTTTAGCCAACTTCTCGAAAAACTTGCAGTTGCAACGATCAGAGGAACTGACAAAAAAGGCGACGAATTTACGAATATGCTTGACGAACGTTTGCTTGATACGCCTACTGTTGCAATAGACAGGTGCAGAACAGTTGCGTCGCAAATGGCAACACTCTCAATGAATGCCATGCGTCTTTCAATCGGACTCCTCGATAAATACGATGAAAGAACAGCCCAAAATATACGTGACGTAGAAGATAAAGTGGATATATATGAAGATATTCTCGGTTCATACCTTGTAAAACTGTCTTCCAGAGATATGGATGAAACCGACAGCCATGAACTCACTAAATTGCTCCATATGATAGGCGATTTTGAAAGAATTTCAGACCACGCAGTTAACGTAGTGGAGTCCGCAGAAGAAATAAATGATAAAGAAATCACCTTCTCGGTCGGTGCAAATACAGAATTGCACTCAATGTATGGTGCCGTGGACGAAATACTGTCGATAACGCAAGACTCATTTGCTCATAATGATATAATAAAAGCGTATACCGTTGAGCCTCTCGAACAGGTTGTAGATTATCTTAGAGATGAAATCAAATCACGCCACGTAATAAGGCTTCAAAAGAGTGAATGCACCATAGAACACGGATTTATACTATCGGATATTCTCACAAACCTTGAACGTGTATCCGACCATTGTTCAAACATTGCCGGATGCCTTATAGAAATGTCCAAACACGAAACGCTTGACTTGCACGAATATTTACACAAAGTAAAATCCGGAAGTGCCGAGTATACTGAATTGTATAATTCTTATAAAGCCAAATACTCTATAACCGAAATCCAAGAATAAAGATATTTCAAAAGCCACCATGCTTCGCATCACAAGGGACATTTGGTAGCTTTTATCAAACAAAAAACGGCAGAGGGAAGTTATCTCTCTGCCATTTATCATTAATATCATTCATTAAATTATCATTCATTAAATTGAAATTTGCATTCCGTCGTATGCAGGTATTACGTCATACTCGGAAAGAATGTTTTCGAGTTCTTCGTGAGTTCCATGCAACGTAACAGCCATATGAGACGTATAGTATTTAACGTCATCAGCAAAACAATTGTATTTTTTAAACATACGAAGCATCAAAGTCAAGGAATCTATCGTATTATGTTCAAATAAACGCCAGTCATCATATGCAAGTGTTCCGCATGTGAGTTCCAAAACCAGCGTGTTTATAGATTTCTTATTTATGAAATTCCATGTTTTGGTAGGAATCCAAGAAGAATCACAACCATAGTAAAGTGTTCTCGTTCCGTCCTCGATAAGCAATACACGTGTCGTCTCTTCCGTGTCGGGAGTAGCATGGTTGGACGGTAACGACGTCACTTTATAATTACCGATATCATATGTAATAAATGGATGCATCTCAACAAATTTTACGGAGTCGGCAAATTCATTGCCGAATGCCTCGGCAAGTCTTCTTATGCATGCCTTGTCAGCCCACAGCGTACAATGCGTCTTTTCGTATATTGTTTTGAAATTTTGCGGATTAAAATGGTCATAGTGAGAATGCGTTACCACAATATTTTTTACATTATCAAATAACCGGTCACAATTGTTATGCTCTGCATAGTGAAAAACATGCGGACCCGGATCAATTAAAAGGTCATCGTTAACAATTGCACTTGAATTTCTCCTGAAACTCTTGCTGTTTTCATAGAGTTGTATCTGTGTATCCGCAGCACCTGTGCCTAAAAACAATAAATTCATATATTTGTCCTCCAAAATGGATTTATGCTTTTATTATACACTATTTTTTATATTATTGCAAGTTTATTGTAATCAAATTTTGGATTTTTGATGGTGTTTTGACAAAAAGTATTTACTTTTGTATTTTTGTATGTTATAATTTTGGTAATAAAATAACAGGGAAGTTGATAAAAATGATAACGAATAAAGTTTGCGTAATTATGGGTCATAGCGACTCGATTTTCACGTTAATCGCAAAAGAAATGGCAAAGAACGGATATGTGGTTGCTATGCTGGATAATGATAATGGTATGTCAAAAAGGGTATCTGATGAAATATGTACATTTGGCGGAATTGCGAAAGCATACATATGCAACTACAATCAAATTAAAACAATAGCTAATGCCCATAATTCCATTTTGTCCGAGCTCGGAAAATGCAACGTAATTGTGAACTGCATTGGAAATCATTACAGTGAAAATGATTGTGACGCACTATTATCGGCAAATGATGTATTTGTAAACGATATGTCGGGAGAAATCGGTTGTTCAATCATTAACGTATGTCCCAAGGATATTATCGGCAGTGGCATTGAAAATATAGTGATAAATTCCGCAAGAAAAACGGCATTAACACTCGGAAAGTACGATATCAAGATCAATACAATCGTTTATGCATTCATGTCTAATAATACACCTGACATTGAAAATGCAAATGATAACAGCGTAAGTGCATTTTTATCTCGTATACCGATGGGTAGACTTGGACGCATAGATGAAATTTTCGGTGCGGTTAAATATTTTACCGATATGACGTCATCATATACAACAGGAAACGTCATTTACGTGGATGGCGGATATACGGTTCAGCACCTTATGAAATAAGTATCCCATTGTGGATGATATTTAAAAAGGCTCTACCGAAGTAGAGCCAAAACACAATCCGACAGATTGGGCGTTCTTGCTTACGCCCTTTCTGCCAAACATATTATACCATAGGTACAACAAAAAAGCAAGACAAAATTTAAAAAAAGAGGTTCAACAATGGCAAAAAAGATTTATACCGAAGAAGAAGCAAGAGAGAGAAAAAACGCAAGACAAAGAGAATATGCCAAACGCACAGGTTACAGGGCAGGAGCGGAATATAATAAACTTCATTCAAAAACAGTCACAATAAGACTGTTTATCCCCAAAGATAACGATATACTTGAACATATCGAAAAACAACCTCAAAAATCCGAATACTTCCGTCAACTTGTTAGAAAAGATATAGAAAATTCTATCGATGAGCAATAATATATATATCTATATCGACTTAACAAGAGTATTTTGCGGTTCAATGCCTGTACCGTAATAAATTTGTGCAGAATAACGGTCAAAAAGTTTCTTAACGGCACTTGACGTTTTTGAATTATACGTGTATAATATAACGTGAATATGCGACGTTTTAGGTTTCCTTTTTCGTCCGTATCCTTATCGTGTTCACAGTATGCCCAATGTCTGAGCCACTGCGAACTCTTTAAGAACCTTTAGAGGGCATTACGCTCAATATACGTAGTTATGCAGAAACTTCTTGAACGTTTCTCTTGAAAGGCTTTATTATCCGATGAAGTGGGTTTGACGGGTTCAAGTGTTTCGCTCACTTCTTCGGATACGTCTGTTTTTTTCGCTTGACGTTTATTTATCCGCTTTTGGTTCTTGTTAAATTCGTCAAGTAAGTCTTTGTAATCTTTGGATTGCATTTTTAGCACCTCAAATCCATAATTTAGAATTGCAATTACATTATAACTCTACATCATAGATTCGTCAAGGGTTTTTTAGAATTTTTTTGAAAGCGAGTTCTGATTTATGGATTTTGCGAGAAATTTAAAACATATTTGCAAAAAAAATGGAACAAATCCAACGTCAGTTTGCAAGGAATTAGGGCTTAGCACGTCGAAGGTTAGTTTATGGAATAACGGCTCATTACCCAAACAAGAAATACTTATTAAATTAGCAAATCAATTAAATTGCAAAGTAATGGACTTCTTTGCCGATGATTTATCGGAAGATATTATTCAAGAAAAGAACGAAGATGAACAAGACATATTGAGAATATACCGAGGGTTAGAAAGAAAAGATAAGCATAGATTTATGACAATGGTTTATGACTTTGAACAAGGGAAAACACCATCCGAAAAGACAGAAATAAACCAACAGATAACACAACAAGTTACAAATGAAACTAAATAGCCGTAACGTTACCACACAGTGGCAAGAGTTACGGCTATTTTTTTGCACTTTAATTTTAGATATTATATGAACTTATAATTAACTTGATGTGAATTATACAAAATATTTCTGTTTGGGGTTTGCATTTTCCTTTACGGTGTAAGCCTTTACGTGTTTGAGTGAATATTTTGGGACAATTCTTCAAAATTACACAAGTTCACTTGACCTTGTGTAAGCGGTCA
Organism: uncultured Clostridium sp.; assembly: GCA_964526505.1. Lineage (GTDB taxonomy): Bacteria > Bacillota > Clostridia > Oscillospirales > CAG-272 > SVTX01. Next base: position 48,175 of record CAZGJC010000002.1, on the reverse strand, counting down.
TCTGATTGTATAGAGCGGAAAAACCCTTACGGTGAAAAGAAAAATAGCAACTCAACAATGCGTTAACCTGCACAAATCATTTGTTGACCTGTGCAATTTTTTCGAGGTGGCAAGAAATTATCAAGAAATGTATGAAAGCCTTACGGTATAAGGGTTCTCTAAATTATACAAAATTTTGATTTTGTATAATTGAATATCGAGAGACAAACCTATTCTCTCCACCACGTTTGAAGATAAATATATGCGTGTTATGAGTAATATTACTCATAACACGCTCGTGATCCCCCGATAAATTTGGGTCGTGTTCTTGCACATATAATATTTGCCTCGCCAATTTTAGATATTGACAGTCTAACAGGAACAGCAACTTCTTTCAGATGCATACCTATAAGAGTTCCCCCTATATCTATACCGGCAGATGCCCGAATGTGTTCTACAACAACCGGATTTTTCAAACTTTGATATGTTACTGTTGCAAATGATCCACCAGCCTTAGGCTGAGGTACAACGCAAACAGGTTCATATCCGCACTTTTCCGCAACCTCTTTTTCTATAACAATCGCTCTGTTAAGATGTTCGCAGCATTGTGACGCTATATATATACCCGCTTGCGTAAGTTGTGAATATATCACGTCAAAAAGTGTTTTTGCGGCCTCGAAACTTGAATTTTTCCCGATTGTCTTGCCTATGATTTCAGATGAAGAACAGCCAACCACCAAAATATCCCCACGGCTTAATTTTGCCACATCAAGCAATTCGCTTATGGCAATTGTGGCATTTTTTTCTATATTTATTTTCATAGATTCGTCAATTTCGGCATTGGCATTCAAATAAACTTTATCCATTATAATCACCACTTATCACTTTCATCATCAGGTATGACCTCTTTCATTGCCGCTATTGCACATTCAATCATATCATCCGTCGGTTCGTAAACCGTTATGTGTTGAAGCCAAACTCCGGGTGCAGATATTATTTTCGTAACAATATTGTCGTGCTTACCAGCAAATTTTATAAGTTCATATCCCAATCCGACAATCAACGGGATAAGAAGCAATTTTAGGCACACTCGCATAAGTGTGGGCATTTCGGGACTACCGGTAATTAAAGCATATACGGGATCTATAAAAAATGAAATAAATATGCTTACAAGTACCATCAGAATCAAAAAACTTGTTCCACATCTCGGGTGATATTTACGTTGTTTTCTCACGTTATCAACTGTAAGTTCGAGTCCCTCTTCATAGCAAAATATGGTTTTATGTTCTGCTCCATGATACATAAACGTCCTTCTGATATCTTTCATAAGGGCGATTGACGCCATATATCCGACAAGCAAAACAATACGAATTATTCCCTCAAAAAGAGATTTATAAAGAGATTTCAGAGCAAGGTTTTGCGTATTTCCGATTGCCGGAATCTTCTTTATAAATTCATAAATGTACGCAGGTAGTGCAACAAAGAGTCCTATTGCAAGAACAACACCCAAAACAACTCCTATTATCATCACCAGAGTCGTTAAAAACGAACTGTTTTTTCCTTTCTTATCGGTATCTGATTCACTGTCTTTATTACATTTTACATTTTCCACATCGTCGGTTCGCCCATCAGCGTCACAACAAGACATATTTTCATCACTCGGCAATTCCCTTTCCGAGCATTTCGTTTCGTCTGTTACACCGTTGTCTGCCGGCACGCATTTCTTTTTCGCTTTCTTAGCAGCCTTCTCTCGTTGAAGTTCTTCTTCAAGTTCTGCAAGACCGGAAAGTTCTGCCGAACGCATTAAATATTTCGAACCTGTTTTCATCGAATATATATAGTTATATATTCCCCTGAATATAGGCAATTTGAATATTTTCGGTGCATTTGCCATTTCCGTCGGTGATTTTTCGACAATTATCTCACCGCTTGTATTTCTGACAGCCATAGCAGTAACCTTGGGTCCACGCATCATTATGCCTTCCATAAGTGCCTGACCGCCTATTGATGTTTTTTTGGCTATGCAACTTTTTTTATTTTTGCTCATTATAATTATCCTTTTTGAATATTATGCTCTATTATTGTAACACTTAATGCTATCACATATTTATTAACTGCCTGTGAATTGACAACAAAAACGCCGTAAATCTTTACGGCGTTTTTGTCTGCTCATTTTAAATTTTCCATCTCATTTTTGTGTTTTGCAACAATAGATGTTATTTTCTTTGCAGGATCGAGCAATCCGCTGATTGTAGCATCATGGTTAAGTGTATCAATTATATATGAAACATATTTACACATATTAACATCAACATGCCACTCTTTTTCAAGCAATCCGGGACGACGATAAATAAGATTCGTTGTAAATATCTTAGATATTGTTCCATCGGCATATGCTTTATCAAACTTTTCAAAACCATCTGTGAAAAGACCGAAAGTTGCAAATGCAAAAATTCTTTTTGCACCTCTGTTTTTGAGTTGAGAACAAACGTCAAGCAATGACTCCCCGGAAGATATCATATCGTCAACAATGACAACGTCTTTGTTTGTCAAATCCTGACCGAGATACTCATGTGCCTCTATCGGATTCTTTCCGTTTATGACAACAGAATAGTTACGTCTCTTGTAGAACATCCCGATGTCGACACCAAGTACAGATGAATAGTACATACACCTGGACATAGCACCCTCATCAGGCGAAATCATAATAAGATTTTCTTTGTTAATAACAATATCCGGAACCGCTTTGATAAGTGCTTTGATCATTTGATATGACGGTCTTACGTTATCAAAACCCGAAAGAGGAATAGCATTTGAAATTCGTGCGTCATGAGCATCGAAAGTTATGATATTCGAAACGCCCATTGATACAAGTTCTTGAAGCATAATTGCACAGTCAAGAGACTCTCTTGCACTTCGTTTGTGCTGTCTACCCTCATATAGCATAGGCATAATAACCGTTATTCTGCGTGCCTTACCTGCAATTGCCGCTATGATTCGTTTAAGGTCGGCATAATGGTCATCGGGACTCATCGGAACTTCCATACCGTGCATGCGATATTTTACGCCGAAATTAAACGTATCACAGAATATATATACGTCTTGCCCTCTCATTGATTGATGAATAACCGCTTTACCCTCGCCGGTACCGAATCTCGGACAAATAACTTCCGTAAGATATGTATCCTCACTGTTATGTCTACGCCAATCTTTAAGATAATTATCAACTTGTTCTACGAACGCCTCACTGCCCCTCATTCCTATGACACTGAGTTCTGCAATTTGTGCTTCCTTCATTTTGCTCCTCCGATATTGTTATTGTGTTTATGGGAAGGTGTGCGGAGTAAAACCGCACACCGCTTTATTGGAAATTAAAATTACGCCTCTATCAATGTAAATCATCAATTAAGACTGCAAAATCTTCCGTAAGCCTCATCCCATGCACCTCTATCAGAGGTGGGTTCATAATGTTTAAGTTCAAACGAATTTCTTACGATTTCACGTGCTTCGGAAAGGTCTTTAACCTCACCTGCGGCAATTGCCTGCATCATAAGGTTACCGATGGACGTTGCTTCCTCGGGACCTGCACAAACAGGGATAGCACAAGCATCGGCGGTCATTTGTGAGAGGAACTTATCTTTGGTTCCGCCACCGACTACGTTTATCATCTTCGTCTTCTTACCGTTAAGTTTTTCGATTGTATCAACGGTATATCTGTATTTGAGTGCAAGGGATTCGTAAATACAACGAACAACTTCACCTACCGTTTCGGGAACCGGCTGACCGGTCATACGGCAGTAGTCACGAATTTTCTCTGGCATATTTCCGGGTGTTCCAAACGTGTAATAATCGGGATTTATAAGCGATCTGAAAGGAGTTGCTTCCTTTGCCCACGCTTCCATCTGAGCAAAACTGTAATCTTTTCCTTCACGTTTCCATTGTCTTCTCGACTCTTGAATAATCCAAAGGCCCATAATGTTTTTAAGGAATCTTATCGTATTCAATGCACCGCCTTCATTAGTGAAGTTGGCAAGTCTTGTAGCATCATTTATAAGAGGACCGTTAAGTTCTCCGCCCATAAGCGACCACGTACCGCTGGATATGTAGATAAAGTCGTCATTGGATGCCGGAACAGATATTACAGCACTTGCCGTATCATGAGAAGCAACGTTTACAACCTTTATATTGTTCTTTCCGACTTCATCGTTAATTTGAGGAAGAAGACCACCAAGACAGTTACCCGGCTGAACAAGAGGTGCGAAAAGCGATCTCTTGACACCGATGGCATCTGTAAGGCTGTAAGCAAATTCTCTCTTTGCCGCATCGAGTATCATACCGGTAGATGCAATTGTATACTCGGTTGCCATTTTTCCGGTAAGGAAATAGTTCAAAAGGTCGGGGATAAACAACATCTTATCCGCTCTGTCAATCATTTCACTGTCGTCACGCTTGTCTGCCGCAAGCTGGTTTAAAGTATTAAAATCGCACGCTTGAATACCGGTGATTTTATAAATTTCCTCAGGAGAAACAAACTGTTTTACGTAATCAGTGATATTAGCCGTTCTCGTGTCACGGTAATGAGTCGGGTTAGCCATCATTCTACCGTTTTTGTCGAGTAACGCATAGTCAACGCCCCAGGTATCAATACCCATAGATGTTACGTTGTCTCCTTCGATAACCGTTTTGGTTATTGAATTTTTAATCTCGAAAAATATTCTGAGAATGTCCCACGTAAATCTGCCGTTTACAAAAACAGGATCATTTGAAAAACGATGATTTTCTCTGAGTGTAAGTTTTTCGCCGTCAAATGAGCCAACGATACCTCTGCCACTCGACGCACCAAGGTCGATAGCAAGCATTTTTAATTCTGCCATAATTGCCTCCGTAAAAACAAATATTCTGCATTTTTTCAGTTATGATAATTATAACATAAGAGTCATTTTTTTGTATGAATTTTCTGTTAACATAGCTATTCTTTTGCGAATATTTTATATTTCGACAGATGACATTTATCGACAAACCGGCATAAAATGGCAGTGAGAGTTTTTTCTCTGGTTCGGAGGCACTTATGAAATATATCAAATATAGATTTACCGTCATTGGCGGTGACAAAAGAATGGCTGTCATTGCAAAACGTTTAGTATCCAGAGGACACACTGTTTTTGCTTATATGCTCAGCGAGGATCTATCTTCATACGGTATAACCGTTTGCTCAACATTGGAAAAAGCGATAGAATCGGGAGAATTTTTAATTTTACCCCACCCGATATCTCGTGACAATATAAATATTTTCTCACTCCACACAAATAATAATGTGTGTATTGATGACGTTTTTAAATGTGCGAAAAATCACGGAGTAAAATTCGTTCTTGCAGGAAATGTAAATCAATCCATTGCAAATTCGGCAATAGATCAAAATGTATCGCTTATAGATTACTCGTCAGACAAAGAGTTTCTCCTAAAAAATGCACAAGCCACGGCAGAGGGAGCGATTATGATTGCTATGGAAAATTCCGATATCACCCTCAAAGACAGTCATATACTCGTGTGCGGATTCGGAAGAATATCACAGCATCTTATAAATCTGCTAAAATCATTTGGTGCAAGTATTACAATAGTGGCGAGAAGTGATGACGCAATTTCAAAGATAAGCGAATTGGGATTCAAATCCGTCAAAATAGGATGCCCTGATAGCAGTGACGCCCTACGTTATGAAGTAGAGAAAAGCGACTTGATTTTCAATACCGTACCCGCACTTATATTCAACAGCAGTATCATTGGAAAAGCCGATAGCGGAACGTATATTGAACTTGCGTCTTGTCCCGGAGGCATAGATTTGACGGTGGCAAGAAATATCGGCATGAAAGTCATTTTCGCTCCTTCCCTACCCGGCAGGTGTTTCCCCGAAAGTTCCGGGGGCTACATTTTAGACAGTATATATGATAGTATGAAAGAAAGGGGAATATTTATATGATTGGGTTTGCCGTATGCGGATCATTCTGCAATTTTGAAAAAATGTGCGACACACTTAAAAACATAAAGAATACATATAAGGACATCGTTCCTATTATGAGTTATAATGCGTATAATACCGACACAAGATTCGGAAGTGCCGAACATTGGCGAGAAGAAATACGTTCCATATGTTGTCATACAATAATCAATAACATCTGCGACGCCGAGCCACTCGGTCCTCAAACACCGCTGGATATTCTTATAATATGTCCTTGTACGGGAAATACTCTTGCAAAAATTGCAAACGGAATTACCGATACCCCCGTATGTATGGCTGCGAAAGCACACCTTCGGAGCGACAAACCGCTTATAATTGCACTGGCATCAAATGACGCAATGTCGGCAAATCTTGCAAACATATCAAAAATGTTGATACGGAAGAATGTCTATTTCGTTCCGATGATTCAAGACGATCCGGAGAAAAAACCTCATTCGCTCGTTGCGGATTTCAGCCGTGTGGAAGAGACCGTAAAAAAGGCTGTTTCGGGTCATCAAGTACGCAAAATATTTATATAAAAATCAACCGCTTGTAATTCGTGGCATTTAGGCACGCTACAAGCGGTATAGTTTAGTTATTCAATTCAAAAAAATAACGTCTTTAAATCTGGCAAGAATTTCCCTTATCTCATATATCTTTTGCTTGCGATAAGTATCAAGATCCGCTTCTACGGCAACGGATTTATAAACTCCCTGTTCGTGTGCTATATATAACGCCCTGTTCAAATGATATTTCTGCGAAACCAAAATAACACTTGACTCGCCGTACAGTTCCTCAAATCTGTCAACAGATTCATGCGTGGAGTACCCCTCATAATCGCAAATTATATTTTCTTGCGGAACGCCGAGTTCCACGGCATATTTTTTCATAGCAATAGGTTCATCGTAACTTTCACCGGAGCGGTCCCCCGACATAATTATCTTATCCGAAATTCCCGAAAAATACAGTTCCGCTCCCACTTTGACCCTATCTCTTAACATGTCAGTGAGACTGCCGTCCCCCTTAACTCCGCAACCGAAAACAAGTATATAGTCATATTTATCGCCCCGGCTTGCCATTGTGGGAATTGCGTCGTGAGAATAAATATTATCTTCGGTTGAATCCACAACCGCAAAATTTACTATAATAACGGCAAGCAAAAGCAGTATAATAGCAAACGAGAACGCCGAAACAAGTTTGAATACCGGTTTGTCTTTGATTTTTATTATGAATTTCATAACCTCATATTATCTCAAAACAAGTAAAACTCCGATATTTCCCTCGGAGTCCTACTTTCTTTGATGTTATTGTTTATTGCATTTTTCAACTATTTTTTCAGTGGCGTCTTTTAGGTATTCCGCCTTTGTAAGTTCAATCCATCCCTTATCCACATAGGAAGCAAGTTCTGTATCTATCGGCATTTTTGCCAGCAAGTCGTATCCGAATTCCTTTGCGATTTCTTCGATATGCGATTCGCCGAATATCTTCAATTCTTTTCCGCAGTCGGGACACTTTACGTAACTCATATTTTCAACAAGTCCCAAAACCGGAACGTCCATCATATCCGCCATATTGGCCGCTTTTTTTACGATCATAGACACAAGTTCTTGGGGAGATGAAACAATAACCACACCGTCAATCGGAATATATTGGAATACCGTAAGCGGAACGTCTCCCGTTCCGGGAGGACAATCTATAAATAAATAGTCAATTCCGTCCCATATTGTGTCTTTCCAAAATTGACGTACGGTAGTTGATATGAGCGAACCACGCCAAACCACAGGTTTGGTTTCATCATCAAGCATAAGATTTACGGACATCATCTGTATACCCGTTGTTGTTTGAGGTGGAATCATCGAGCCTTCTCTGTCTCCTTCTACGGGATCGTGAAGTCCGAACGCTTTCGGGATTGACGGACCCGTAATATCCGCATCCAGTATTCCTACACGATAACCAAGGCGACTCATATTTACGGCAAGCATCGACGTAACGAGTGATTTACCTACTCCACCCTTACCACTTACAACCGCTATAATATGCCCCACGGAACTTTTGGGATTTGCCTCATCACGAACAATTTGCGAAGAGCAATTACCAGAATTGGCACAAGTTGCACAATTGTGAGTACATTCTGACATTTTTTATCTCCTATCAAAAATAATTTATTGCATATAATATTATAATTATACACCTTTTAAGTCCAAAAAGCAATAGGAAATAAAATTTTACATAAAAGCCATAATATTTGTAAATTTTTTCATTTTACACTTGAAAAAAAGGTAAATTGGGGTTATACTCATATAGATATAAATTTATTTAACCGAAAGGACATAATATTTATGGCACTTACACTTGAAAAATCATCTTTTAAGGGTGTTAACGGTCCTGTCGTCACAATTGTTATGGACGGCGTAGGACTTGCTCCCGATACGGTTTCAAACGCAGTTGCACAGGCGTATACTCCAAACCTTGACAGAATAATGAAAGAATACCCTATGGTTAAACTTAAAGCACACGGAACCGCAGTAGGTCTTCCCTCCGACGACGACATGGGCAACTCCGAAGTGGGACATAACGCCTTAGGTGCGGGTCAGGTTTTCGCACAAGGTGCAAAACTCGTGACTCAATCCATCGAAACCGAAAAAATGTTCACATCGGAAACGTGGAAAGAAATAATCGGCAATGTTAAAAACAACAATTCCACATTGCACTTTTTGGGTCTCTTCTCTGACGGAAACGTTCATTCACATATAGACCACCTCAAATCCATGATAGTACGTGCAAAATCCGAAGGAATACACAATATAAGAATTCATATATTGATTGACGGCAGAGATGTTGGAGAGACATCTGCCCTTGACTATATAAATCCTTTTGAAGATTACATTTCTTCTCTTTCCGATGAAAACTGTTCAATAAAAATAGCAAGTGGCGGCGGAAGAATGAAGATAACTATGGATAGGTACGAAGCAAATTGGGCAATGGTTGAACTGGGATGGAAAACTCACGTGCTTGGTGAAGGCAGACAATTTGAAAATGCAGCACAAGCGGTACGAACGTATAGAGACGAATACCATGTAATAGACCAAGACCTCCCTCCTTTCGTTATCGCCGAAGACGGAAAGCCTGTGGGAACAATAGAAGATGGAGACAGCGTGATATTTTTCAATTTCAGAGGAGACCGTTCGATTGAAATCTCCAAAACATTCGATGCACCCGAAGGTCAATTTGATAAATTTGACAGAATAAGAGTTCCACACGTTGTATTTGCCGGTATGCTTGAATACGACGGCGACCTCCACATCCCCCGCAAATATCTCGTATCTCCTCCGGAAATCACGGAAACCATGGGCGAATATCTCGCCGGAACAGGCGTATCGCAATATGCAATATCCGAAACTCAAAAATACGGACACGTTACGTACTTCTGGAACGGTAACAAATCGGGGAAATTCTCGGAAGAACTCGAAACGTACGTTGAAGTTCCGTCAGACGTTGTTCCTTTTGAACAAAGACCATGGATGAAATGTGCCGAAATAACAGACAAACTTATCGAAGCACTCAAATCCGGGAAATACACGTATTTGCGTGTAAATTTCCCCAACGGTGACATGGTAGGTCACACCGGATCTCTTGTGGCAACTCGTTGCTCTATGGAAGCACTTGACATCCAACTCGGCAGAATTTTACCCGTAATAGACAGTCTCGGTGGAGTTGCGGTTATTACAGCCGACCACGGAAATGCAGACGAAATGTTTGAAATGGACAAGAAAACACAACTCCCCAAAGTTGGAAAAGACGGCAAGATGAAAGCAAAAACAAGTCACACGCTAAACCGTGTTCCTTGTATAATATACGACAACACCGACGCAAAAAATCACTACAACGTCAAATCCGACGACGGTCGGTTCGGTCTTTCCAATGTTGCGGCAACCATGGTAAACCTTATGGGATACAACGCACCCGACAAATGGGACGAAAGCATAATCACGTTAAATTAAAATTACAAAATGCGGTGTACGTTGGATTCGTACACCGCATTTTAGTATATTTTATTCACAGTTCTTTCACGCTACCGTATGTATCCGGATTTTCAGAATAAATTTTGTAATATTCCATAATTACAGAAACAACCTCTTCGGGAGTCTTATGAGTAGTATCTACTATAAGGTTATAGTTATTAGGGTCATAATAATCAACACCGTAAATTTCTATAAATCGCTTTCTTTCAACCGCACTGCGTTCAACAAGTTTTTCGCAGGCGTCGTTTACATCGGTGTAACATTCTTCGCAACTGCTTCTATGATAGAAAACTCTGTTTGCCGCTTCCATGGGTTCGATATCCAAAAAGATTTTAAACGTATTTTCCGCAAAATGCCACGCCATCCTCGAATCGAAAATAAGCATATCATTTTGTCTTTGACGAGATAATTCCGTAACCATATTGTCTATCTCATCATCAAGATGCGGATTTTCCTTCATACGTTTATTAAGTTCAAGCGTAGAGATACCGAGATTTCTTGCATATTCTCTTTGAATCGCTCCCGTACTGAATATTTCAAATCCATATTTGCTTTTCATAATACCGCACACGGTGCTTTTTCCACTTCCAAGTCTTCCTGTAATTGATATTAACATACTATCCCCGTATTTTATTTCAGATTTTGAGTTTAAAAATATTACGAGTGCCTTTTATAACACCCGTAATATTTTATTATTTGTAAGAGTATTCGATTGCCGGTTAAACATCACAATGCTCCGAGAACCACCGTAAATGTCTCGCCGTCCGTTAATCTGTACTGAGACATAGATTTTATGATATACATGTCCAAGGTTGTTTTATTCTCAGGTTTAAACATCTGTGAAAGGCTGATTTCTTCACTTTGATCTGTTATAAACTTTTTACCTTTGAGAGCAACCCAATAACTGCTGTCAGTCGCACCGTACTCATCTATATACTCTATCATTTTATCGTCATCATCGTAAGTCAATACAGAACCGCCCATATCAACCTCAACATACTGTTTTATTACGCCGAATATAGTGGGGTCAAAGCCCTTGTACTTATAATTGGTTTCACTGTAAATATTGGTTCCAGCACCGTCATTTATCACAAACGAAACCGTGAGTTCGACAAGCCCCTCGGTTTGAGTTCCTTCGGGTGGAGGCGTCGTGTCTTTTTCTACCTTGTCCGTTTTATTCGCATCATCATCCGATTTGCCACAAGCCACAAATGAACAAGCAAGAATGCTGATGAGCAAAAATACTGCGATAATTTTAATATGCTTCATATTTACAACTCTTCCTTTCAATCGGAATAAATTTTCTGTGCAATCGATGCAAAAGCAACACTGCACACTAATATCCGACAATTGTATACTTAATATTGAAATTATACTACATTATCCCGTCTTTGTCAATAGATTTTGCCCGTGTTTTAAAAAATTCAAATTTGAATCATTAGTATAATAAATCAAAAAATACATTAACATTTCAAAACCGTTAATAAATTTACGAGAAATATATATATCAGCCAAACGCTATTTGCTGACATTGCTATCACCTCATAAACGCCAACCACTCTCCATTGTACCGCACAAATGGCAGAGCATAGTACACCTATGAGCGAGATAATCAATGAAAAAACGAACGAATTTCCCTCAAAAAATTTGGGATACCATAATAAAGTCAAAAATATGAGTGACGTAAATGCAATGCATCCTCTGTAAAATCCGATTTCACCGCTCAATGATAATCTACCGCAAGACTTTTTTGTCAACCCCGTCCCAAGAGCCGTTCCACACACAAAAAACCAGAAAATGCACAAAAGATTGAAAATCCACATGGGTGGCAGATATGCTTCAAGTCCCATCATATGAATTGTTTCAAACGGACTGACGGAAAAAATCCGAGTGATAAAACCGACTGCCGCATAAATTATTCCGCAAATAACAGCGTTTCTTTTAAGCGATTCGCTTTTATTGTTTTTTAATTTCGATGCCATATATTCAAAATCTCCGATTTAAAGATTGTTTTAAAATATATGGCATTTTATCTCAATTTATTCTGTCACAAACCAACCGTCTTTCAAATCGTTTGGATTATCTCTTTGAGAATGTAATTCTCCGCTCGTCTTATTATAAGTCAACATTTTTATTTTTGCGGAACAAGCGAAATCACACGGAAAATTTTTATATTCTTCCAAATCATAAATTTTGCTCATTATTTCATTCCAAATGGTAATCGACGGATTTCCCAGTTCATATGGTATCGCTTCGGGATAATCGTATCCGCACCAAACACCCGCAAGAAAATTTGGAGTATAACCCACAAATAATCTGTCACAATTTCCTTGTGTCGTTCCCGTTTTCCCTGCAACCGCCACTCGATTTGCAAGAGATATTTTCCCGGATGCTGTGCCATTTTTCACAACACCTTCCAAAAGTTTGGTCATAAGCGACGCCGTCTCATATTCTATTATTTTTTCCTGATTGTTCCTCTTATCAAAAATAACATTTCCGTTTGAGTCCTCAACTTTATAATATGTTCGTGAAGCACTCATATTTCCCTCTTCAAAAATGCCGTATGCGGAAACAAGTGCCCTTAATGATATTCCGTAAACCGTCTGACCGAGTGCCAGTGATACCGCATTCCTGTCACCGTTGGAATCTTTGCTCTTCGAAACCAAACTTTTGATTTTTAATTTTTCTTTAAGAAAACGTAGCGAATTACCCGCTCCGAGTTTATAAAGCATTTTCACCGCTACTGTATTGGTGGAATTTGCCAACGCATCCGCAATATCCGTGTTTCCGATATATTGTCTATTGGCATTCTGAGGCCATGCACGCCCACCCGAATATGACACAGGTGAGTCTTCCACTATTGTAGACCATATAATATCCCCACTGTCGATAAGAGGTGCGTACACAGATATCGGCTTTATGGCAGAACCGGGAGGACGCAGGGTATCAGTCGCATAGTTTTGAATAAGTTCACCCTTCTTTTTGCCCGTTCCACCGACCACACCCAAAACATCGCCGTTATATGGATCAACAATTATCATTGCCGATTGCGGTAACTTCTTATTTGCCGTTTTCATTTTTACATCCAAATTTTCATAGTAATCTTCCAGCAATTTTTGTACAGACGGATTAACCGTGGCGTATACTTTTAGACCCCCGTGATATATTTGATTGTATGCATAACTTTTCGTGTACCCACAACCTGTAAAATCGTCAACCAAATCGGCGATAACAGTTTCCGTAAACCACGAGTTTCCCGATTTTTTATACAAATCCATATTCAGATTCAATTTTAAATCCAAACCAACAGCCGCTTTATATTCTTCTGAACTTATATAACCTTGTTCGTACATACATTTTAGCACAATATTTCTGCGTTGTACGGTATTTTCGGCATGTAGTCTCGGATTGTATAAAGTTGGATTATTCGTAATTGACGCAATTGTCGCAATTTCGGCAAGTGTAAGTTCCGAAACACATTTTGAAAAATAATATTCGGATGCCGCTCCGACACCCGTACACCCGTCGGAGAGATTTATAACGTTCATATAAATTTCCAGTATTTCCGATTTACTGTACTTTTTTTCAAGATTTAATGCCATAAAAATTTCATTTATTTTTCTTTTAGGCGTTCGCTCGTTTCTGCCCGTTACGTTTTTTACCACCTGCTGGGTAATTGTCGAAGCACCGAATGAATTCGATTTTTTAAACACATAATTGGCAACCGCACGCATGCTCCTTGCAAAATCAACGCCACGATGTTCAAAAAATCGTTTGTCTTCTATCGCAACAAATGCATTTATCATATCTTGTGGAATATTACTTATCGGAACGTACTTATATTTTGCGGAACCACTTGACAAACTGTCGGTAAAGATTTGCGGAACTTCGTTTCCGTCATCATAATAGTAAAGTATTGTTTTCGCATTTTCATCCGGCAATTTAAGTAAATTTTCGTCAACCTCTATATTCTTTTTTTTCATAAGACACAGCAAAATCGAAACGGATAGCGTCGTGGTAATCAATGCAAATACAATTATTAAAACAAACGTAATTTTTATAAATTTTCTCATTTCATACCTCCGTTTTATTTTATTTTTTCTCTGATTGATAGGTATAAAACAAGGAAAGTTAACGCCGTTTTTGAATTTCCAAACACAAATGAAAAATAAACCCAGCATCATCACCGAGTTTATCTTCTATTTATTCACTTTTGACGATTATGGATAAAATTTCCGTCGGATTAAAAAATCTCGGCACCGGTATCGGACGTGTGTTATTACTGCAACCCCTGCTGACTACAAGTTTATTACCGTAAATACCGGATGTGTATTTCGGAAACAATCCCTGACCCGGAGCATATACTCCACGTCCGAACACTCTCCACTGACCGCCGTGTGCATGTCCCGACAAAATAATATCAAAATCCATATTTTCAAGATATTTCGGATAATATTCGGGATGGTGGCAAATCAAAATTTTATATGCATCGATGCTCTCAAAAGTATGAGCAAAATTCAAGTTCGGCATGCTGTCATGTCTATTGAGACCGGAAACAAGACCGCCTATCGCTATGTTGTCGTATATGTACTCATATGAGTCTAAAATAATGTGGACGCCCAACTCATTTAAATGTTCCAAAACCCCACTCGGTATACTTTTGTAACCCGCTACAACAGGATAACTCTCGTGTTCTTCCCCCTCGACCTCGTGATTTCCAAAGCAATAATACACAGGTGCGATTTTAACGGCCCCATCAAAGAATATAAATCCGTTTTTGTTTAACTCATCGTTTTGTTTATCAAAACGTTCGAATATATCGCCGGCACAAAAAATCATTTTCGGGCGTATCCGTCTCAATGTCTCCAAAATCTTATGAGGATTTTTCGCGTGCAAATCGGCAACAACGGCGAAATTCAAATTTACGTTTTTTTTGGATGTCTTAATTGTATATTCGGTTATTTTCAAATCAAACACCTTTCACTCCACATTCAATCAAATGCTCGGCAAGTATTTTTGCCGCCGAGTATACAAGATCTGCACATGGACGCTTTTTATAATATTCAATATTCCTCTCTTCGGGAACCGCACCGTTTGTATGAGGCACTCCAAGCAACAATTCACGGCATATTATTGATCCGTTTTCAGCAGAATATTTCTCGGCAAGTGAGCGTGTTTGCTCATATACACGTTTCTTTTCAACCATATCTTTCGGTGAAGTATAACCGAGAATCAAGCCCTCAATCAACGCCATTCCATTTACAGCACCGCAAACTTCTCTCATTCTTCCGAGACCTCCGCCAAACGGTGAAGAAAGTTTTAAAAGCACAGTTTGCTCCAATCCCGTCAAGTCACAAAATGCAAGTGCAACCGATTGTGAACAATTGTATCCCTCGATAAAGTGCCTTTTTGCAATTTCCGCTCTTAATATAATCTTCTCGTTTGCATTCATTATTGTTCTCCTTCTTCCGTTACGTTATCACAACCGAATTTATATCTGTATATTTGTGGTGATAAAATCAATTTTGTATTCGGTAAAACAAAAGACGTCTCATCATAATATGACGCAACTTCATCTGTGGAAAAAATGATTTCTTTCAGATTTGTCCCATTTCTGATTTTATACGTATTTTTCGGTGACGGTTCTCTGCTACCGAAAATTAAATAATCTGTTCTTTCCATTATATCGTATACATTATTAAACATAGCATCAGACTCAACGAATGACGACGAAAGGTACGTCAGCGTCCCACCGCTTGTATCACACGAAATCATAACTATCGGTGACGTTGAGCGACTTATGTATTCACGGCATATCTGCGTATCAAGTCCTCTTATAAACTCTTTAACCTCTCCGTCATTATAAAAAACCAAGGGAACATCATTGTTCTTGGCACAATCCATTATGGACATCATTCGGAAATATTCGTCTTGATTGCTCGGTATGGGTGCATACAACCTGCGTATCCGCTGACTTTTAAAAGATTTTGAAAGGCTCGATATATGTGCTGTCGTATATCCGGTAATAACATAGCAATCTATTTCGGTTACGTTTAATTTACTCATCTCATCATAAGCACAGTTTATACTTGAATAATACCCCGGAGTTATATCAAATAAAACCGTCTCATCTCCATTTGTAGCCAATATCATATTGCGGTTATCCGACTCATTAACATATGATATTCGTATATACTGTGAATCTTCATATGAAGTAATCAACACCGGCACAAAAAACAGGCACGCACTCACGGCGATTATCACAAATGAGAAAATTCGGTGTTTGAATTTAAGTAGCAAACAAACAAAAAATATTGCAAGAAGCACCGTAGCCAACGGCAAGACGAAATCATAATTAAAAGAAATAATACAGTCATTTCTCTCGGATATTCTTTTGCAAAATTCAAGCATAAATTCACAGCAAGATTTCAGCAATATACCAATGCACTTGCCGAGTACAGGAACTTTGCGAAAAGCCAAATATGTCGGAGTTAAAATTAAAACGCCCTCAGTCGGTAAAGAAAGGACAAGAGACGATAAAACCGAAAAAACAGGCATTTCCTTTGTAAAAATCGCAAAAACAACAATTAAAGGAATTATCGCACATATTGACGTTGCAATTAAATTTATTACTAACTTTATAGGTTTTATTACGATTTTCCACTTCGAGTAATACGATTGAGTTTTCTCAAACAAAAACTGTTGCAAGGGCGGAATAAAAACCAGTATTCCGAACGTGGAACAAAACGACATCCAAAATCCGGCATCTGCAACTGCATTGGGAGAAATTGCCAGTATAAATACTCCCGCAATGGAAAGAGAGGTTAACGGATCAGCACTGTGAGATAAAATCATAGATAAATATACCACGATTAACATAATTACCGAGCGTGTTGCCGATACGGAAAATCCTGTAAAAATCAAATAAGTAACCGCACATACGGACAAAATGCCTGCACGAATCTTGCAAGGAATGAATGCTCTTTTAAAAATGAAATCCAAAAACCCGAATATTATTCCCATATGCATACCGCTTATGGCAAGAATATGCGACGCTCCCGCACGACTGAAATCTCTCGACACATTTTTGGGAACAACAGACTTGTTTCCAAGAAAAATGGCAGATGAAACTCCGCCTACTTCTCTGCCGAAGACGCTTTTCATAAGAGTGGCGAGTCTGCTGTTAATTTTTGAAAATACTACCGAAACGCTAAAATCACTTTTTGCAATAATCGAAAAATCGTCATTTGTTTTTGACACCATACAAAGCAATACACCTTCTGCCAACATCATATCGCTTTCTCGGTATGACCCGATTTTTTCTTCAAAACGTCCAACGCTGAATGTTCCTTGTATTCTGTTTCCCACCGCAAGATTTGCGATATATTCGCATTTCAGATTCGATTTGACATTAACACTTTTCCCATCAAGACGCTCAACACGCAACGTGTATTCGCTCGAGCCACCCACGGAATAAGTGCTTGATATTACGACAGCCTCAACCTTGCAACTTGATCCCTCATCAATAGAACCGTATTTTTCGTACACTACATCAAAATACATATGAGATACAACGGACGACGTAATAATAAATATCAAACAAAGTACCAATGAAAAAATTTTTACAAAATTTATTTTTCTCAACAGCAGCAACAGCATACAAACGCATATTAAGACCGTGCAAATACAGAACGTTCCAAATATAAACATATCACCGCAAACGAAAAACACCACAGAAAATGCAATAAAAAGCATATTTGCACAAAATAATATGCGATTCTTGAATATTTGCACTGTGTATCTCCCCTTCCGTGATGATTTATGCATATGAAAATGTCGAAAATTAAAAAAATTTCGATTTTGCTTGACAAAAAGTATAAAAGGTCTTATAATAGTTAGGCGTACTTTTGCGGTTGGTATTCAACCGTCAGTGAAATTTTATAGGAGGAAACAAAATGTTTGAGAAAATAAAAGAGTTGCTGGTATCGGAACTTCAAATAAACGAGGAAGATATTACTCTCGAAGCGGAACTTTCGGCAGATCTCGGTATCAATTCCATTGAACTTGCAGACCTCGTAATGATTTGCGAAGAAAAATTCGACTTAACTATCGACGATGAAGATCTTCATTCATTCATTACAGTCGGTGACGTTGTAAGTTATCTCGAAGCAAACGTTTAATTTGCATATAATTTATATTTTCCCGCATCCTTTTTGGATGCGGATTTTTTATTTAGCAAGGACGACAGATATATGCGTCGGCACCTATCTGTCTTAGTTCTTCCATCGCTTTTTTTGCCGAATCTTCGGTTTTGAAAATGCCGAACACAGACGGACCGCTACCGCTCATCATTGCAAATTCCGAACCGCACTGTGTCATCGTATCTTTTAGCAATTTAACATAAGGTCTTTGTGCGATAATCACAGACTCGAATATATTAAACATTCCGTCATACAGATTTCCTCTACACGAATTCAGAACCTCTAAATTTTCGATTTTCGGAACATAATTTTCGAAGTTGTCATATTTGTCGTCAAGTATGGAATATGCCAGAGGCGTTGATACCCCGTCACCCATACAGGCAATCACTAAATATATGCCATTTGGCATGGGTGCAAAATCACTTATTTGTTCGCCTATGCCTTTCGTCAACTTTGTTCCGCCGAAAATGCAAAAAGGGACATCAGCACCGATTTTAGCACCAAACGCCGTTAATTCATCATTTGACATACCGTTTCCGGCGATTTCGTTTATCATAACAATAACGGAAGCGGCATCAGTACTTCCGCCGGCAAGTCCGGCTGCCATGGGGATATTTTTTTCTATATGAATTTTCAAATATCCCTTGTCTATCATTTTATTTGCAACAGTATAAACTATATTTTCATCGCCGAGAGGCACTTTCGGATTGTTACAAGATATTTCTATTTTTTTCGGCTTTTCATCGTCATACTCAACCGTTATTACGTCGCAAAGACCGACACTCTGCATAACGCTTATTACGTTATGATATCCGTCATCTCTTTTCGATTCGATATCTAAAAATAAATTGATTTTGGCATATGCCTCTTTTTTTGTTATACTTTTCATATACTCTCGACATCCAATCTTTTAGTTTAACCAATCAATTTATTATACAACCATTTATATAAACTTCTGTTAATTTTCGTTAAACTTTTTTATAAAATTTTAATTTACGCTTTTTAAAAAATTAACTTATTTGACTGTATACCGTATTGACTTAAAAACAAAAAGAGTATATAATATTTTATATGTATAACGATTATCGTTGCAATTGTCTGTCGAAGGGAAAAACTTATGGAAGAAAAAAGCAAAAAAAGTAACGGAATGGGTATTTTTCTTGTATCAATCGGAATATTGATCGGAATAACCGCTCTCTTTTATTTGGTATTTAATATCGACGCATTAAGCAAAATATTTGCTCCTATTGTCACCGGCGTTGTCATCGCATTTCTGATGAATCCTATTTTGAAGTTTTACGAAAACAGGATTTTTGCATGGAAAAAAACGTCGCTTTTACGAAAAAATATGTGCTTTGTTTGCTCAATCATATTGACCATAATAACAATTGTGGCAATTATCGCACTTGTTTGTTTACTTATAGTTCCGCAATTTTTGGATAGCATTGCAAACCTAATCAGCAATTACGATATTTATCTGAAAAACTTTGTGGATTTCGTGAATGATACTGTCAATAACTTTAAGAATTTCTTTTACCGTGATTCCGCACGTGAATATACGGAAGTGTTGCAATACAGCGACATAGAAAAATATATTCAAAAAATCATTCCATCCGACGGCAATGGTTCAATTGACCTTGACAGCACATACGGATTAATTTCCAGTCTTGCACCATATCTCAAACAAATCGGTTTGAGCGTATATGATTTTCTTAAAAATCTTCTGATTGGATTTTTTATGGCGTTCTATCTGCTCGTATCAAAAGATTTAAGAAAAGCTCAAATAAAAAAATTCAGGCGTGCATTTCTGTCGAAAAAGCAAGACGAGTTTTTGGTTGACGTTTCAAAAATCGCAAATAAAAACTTTAACGGATTTATTGAAGGTAAAATTATCGACTCGCTCATCATCGGATTGCTTGCATACGTAGTTTTCGAAGTGTTCGGTATATCGGATTACAACGTTCTTAATGCCACGATAGTCGGAATAACAAATATCATTCCTGTCTTCGGCCCCATTATCGGTGCAATTCCTGTTGCTTTTATCGTACTTATTTCAAATCCGTCAAAATTTATACTTGTTATAGTGTTGATATTTATTATACAGCAAATAGACGGAAATATTATAGGTCCTAAAATTCTCGGAGACGCCACAAACGTCAGTTCTCTCACCGTTATCATTTCAATTTCGGTTATGGGAAGCATACTCGGAATATTCGGTATGATAATAGGTGTGCCTCTTTTTGCCACCATAATAGCCGTAGTTAAAAATGTTATGGAAAAGAAACTTGAAGAAAAAGGCGAACCTACCGACACGGAAGCGTATGTATCGGCACGCTCGCTTTCGGATCCTAACAAAATAACGCATAAAGAAGAGCATACTTGGCTCTACAAATATGAGCATAGTGACGTCAAGGTAAGAGTCGATTCCCTTCTTGCTTGGTTTAAAGATCGTTCGACCAAAAGAAAGGACAAAAAATCCCAAAGAAACGAACGGAAATCAAATTCTAAAAACAAGAAAAAATAACCCGAACTACACTCAATCAATAAAACAATTTACGTTGCCGTTTGCTTTGCACTGCCACTCGACAGGTACCATCACAGCGGCGGAAAGGAAATACACATATGGAAGAAAATTTTAAAAAAGGCGGAATATCCGTCGAGACATCACACATATTCCCCATTATAAAAAAATGGTTATATTCGGAAAAAGACATATTTTTACGTGAAATTGTATCAAATGCATCCGATGCGGTTACCAAATTAAAACGACTTGCATCACTTGGAAAATATGATGCAAACGACGAACAATATTTTGTAAAAGTTGTTCTCGACAAGGACGCAAAAACCATAACCGTGTCAGATAACGGCATTGGAATGACCGAAGAAGAACTTGAAAAATATATTTGCTCTATTGCTCTTTCGGGTGCATTGGACTTCATTCAAAAATATGATGAGAACAATAATAACAGTGGCATAATAGGTCATTTCGGTCTCGGATTTTATTCATCGTTTATGGTTTCAGACAAAGTGGAAGTTACCACTAAATCTTATACCGACTCCCCTGCAATACACTGGGTTTGTGACGGTTCGGGAGAGTATGAAATAACGTCATCCGACAAAGAAACTCACGGTACCGACGTTATTATGCACATATCCGACGAAGAATCGGAATATCTTGACAAATATAAAGTGCAAAATATTCTTGAAAAATACTGCTCGTTTATGTCGGTTAACATCTATTTTTCCGAGGTCAATGATGACGAATCTGAAAAAGACGATGCATCGGAAGAGTCTGCACCCATAAACGACGCTTCCCCGCTCTGGCTCAAAAACCCGTCAGACTGTACCGATGAGGAATATAATGATTTTTACAAGAAAGTTTTTTCCGATTATAAAGAGCCATTATTCCATATACACATAAACGCCGACTATCCGTTAAACTTCAAAGGAATATTATATTTCCCCACAAGAGCGAACGAATACGAGTCATATGAGGGTCAAATAAAACTGTTCTATAATCAAGTATTTGTTGCAGACGACATTAAAGATATCATTCCCGAGTATCTCCTCATGCTACGTGGAGTGCTTGATTGCCCCGAGCTCCCACTGAACGTTTCAAGAAGTTATTTACAAGACAGTGCCTATGTCAAAAAAGTTGCAAATCACATAGTTAAAAAAGTTGCCGATAAACTTTCACTTATGTGTGCCAACGACAGAGAAAAATACGAATCAATTTGGTCTAAACTAAAAATATTCGTGGAGTATGCATCACTGAGAGATCGTAAATTCTTTGACAGAATAAAATCCTCATATCTTTTGGAACTTACCGATAACACCTATCTCTCCGTAGATGATTATCTTAAAGATTGCGAAGAAACTCATAAAAACACCGTATACTACGCGACCGACAAAGAAGTTCAAGCACAATATGTATCGTTGTATGAATCACAGGGATACAAAATTGCGATACTTCCCGACGGTCTCGATACACAGTTTGTATCTATGTGGGAAAGCGTAAATTCCGAAGTTAAGTTCAAGCGTGTCGATGCAGACGTTGATTTACTCAAAGAAACCGACGGCGAGGTTGACAGTACACTCGAAAGCGTATTCAAGACAGTTAGTGGAAATGACAATCTCAAAATAGAATTTCACGCTCTCAAAGACAAAAATATACCTGCCATTCTAACTGTTTCAGAGGAATCAAGACGTCTCGAATCAATGATGAAAATGTATGCTGATATGGGAATGGGTATGAATACAATCCCTGTTGAATATACATTCATTGTCAATACGTCGTCGGAATTGATATCCAAACTTACGAGCATTATTTCCGATAACGAAGAAAAAGGCAAGCTCATGGCGTCCGAAATATATAAACTTGCACTCTTATCTCAACGCAGGCTGACTGCCGACGAACTTAAATCTTTTATGTCAGACAGTTTTGCCATTCTCGGATTACTTTAAAAACAAGGAGACACATCCAATGGAACACATAACATATACTCCACACGGAGTTTGTTCAAGAAAAATCGATATTGAAATAGAAGATGGAATTATAAAAGATGCATCATTTCTCGGCGGATGTTCCGGAAACACACAGGGACTCTGTGCCTTATTGAGGGGAATGAGTATTGAAGACGCAATAAACCGTCTTCAAGGTATAAAATGCGGACCGAGAGCGACGTCTTGTCCCGACCAACTTTCAAAAGCACTCGAAGAGTATATTGCAAATAAATAACAAAGAGGTAACGAAAATGCAAAACTACATTGAAAACTATCAACGCTGGCTTAATTCACCAATTCTTTCCGATGCGGAAAAAGCAGAACTTCGTTCAATAGAGAATGACGAAAACGAAATAAAATTCCGTTTTTCATCATACCTTTCGTTCGGAACCGCAGGTTTGAGAGGCACGATGAAAGTAGGTATGAATGCCATGAATATCTACACTGTTGCACACGCAACACAAGGACTTGCTTCACTTATCATAAAAGAAGGCAGAGCAAAAAACGGTGTGGTTATTGCATATGATTCAAGAAACAATTCCGAACTTTTTGCAAAAGTTTCCGCCGAGGTGTTGGCTGCTTCGGGTATATGCGTCTACATTTTCGATGCACTCAGACCCACCCCCGAATTGTCGTTTGCTTTAAGAGAACTTAAATGTGTTGCCGGAATAAATATAACCGCTTCACACAATCCAAAACAATATAACGGATATAAGGCTTATTGGGAAGACGGTGCCCAGCTTCCTCCCGAACACGCAGATACCGCATCGGCTGAAATTGCCAAAGTGGATATATTTAACGACGTAAAGCGTATAAATTTCCAAGATGGTGTGGCAAGTGGATTGATTACGGTTATCGGTGATGAAATTGATGAGAAATATCTCGCACAAGTTCAAAAACAGGCTGTAAATCCTTGTGCTGTAAGAGATGTCGCTGACACTTTGAAGATAGTTTACACCCCTCTCCATGGTACAGGTCATAAACTTGTTCCGGAAATACTTAAAAGAACGGGTCTTAAACATTTATACAAGGTTGAAGAACAGTTTGTTATAGACGGCAATTTCCCGACTGTTGAAAAACCGAATCCGGAATATGCGGCTGTTTTCAAATTAGGCATAGAACTTGCAAACAAAGTGGGTAGCGATCTTGTAATAGCAACCGACCCTGATGCAGACCGTGTAGGTGTCGTTGCAAGAACGTCTGATGGCAGTTTCACTACTATCACAGGAAACCAAATGGGTGCCCTTCTTTTAGACTATATTATTACCGCTTATGAAGAAACAAACACCATGCCTCCTCTTCCCTATGCCGTTAAAACCATAGTCACAACCGAACTTGCTGCAAAAATATGTTCCTCTCACAACGTAGAACTCTTTAACGTCCTGACCGGATTTAAGTTTATCGGTGAAGTGATCAAAAAGCACGAAATACTCGGAAAAGGCTCGTATATTTTCGGATTTGAAGAAAGTTACGGCTATCTCAAAGGCACTTACGCCAGAGACAAAGATGCAGTCGTAGCATCAATGCTTATATGTGAAATGACTGCATATTATGCAAGTAAAAATATGACCATTTCCGACGCTTTGCAAAAATTGTATGAAAGATACGGCTACTATTTTGAAACCAACTCCGAAATATATATAGAAGGCGTAGACGGTCCCTCAAAAATCTCGGCAATTATGGACGGATTACGTAACAACTGTCCGACGCAAATCGGAAATTGTTGCGTGGTTACTTTCGGTGACTACAAGGCGGAAGAATTTACCGATATTGCAACCGGCAAAAAAACTCCCACCGGATTGCCCAAATCCAACGTTCTCTATTTCAAACTTGACAACGGAGACGTCATAATCGTTCGCCCGTCGGGAACAGAACCCAAAATCAAATTCTACTTCCTCGTTTTGGCGAAAAATAACGAAGACGCACTTGATAAAATCGCAAACTACAAACACACACTGAATATTTAAAAAATTCCCGTAACCGATAAACTGGTTACGGGATTTTTTTGTTATTTAAGTACGCAATTTTCGTCTCCTATTATCTTTTTTATTTCGGAAATTGCATATTCGGAATAAAACATCTTTCTACTGTATTCGGAATATTTAGCCGTACTGCTATCATAAAAAATCACGCCGAGCGTCCCCTCATCAAATATATCGACCAAATTCTTAACATATTTGAATTTGTCACATTTCATATCAGGCACCCTTAGATATATTTTAGTTGGAATTTTTTGTGGTTTTGGGGCAATACCGCCATCATGCCGTGAATTCTGAATTCTGTTCGGACTCGCTTTATTCAATTCGTTTGCCGAAAGATATACAGCAAGCCTCGGGTCAGCCACCGTCTGAGGTTTTGTACGTTCGGTATTTGTACCAATATCTGCTTTTTTTATGTTACCGGAATACTTTGTCTGGCATGTCGTCATAAGTAAAAACAGTTCCGATGCACGAGAATCGTATTTTTTATTTTCTATCAACGGTATAACCAAACTTATATTAAGTTTCGGTATTTCGTCATCCTTGTACGATAAATTACCCTCCACATACACAGCACTGTCTGTTAAAATATGATGACCATATCCCACATACATTTTCGGAAAAACAATACATTCTATTTCTCCGAACTTGTCCTCCATTTTAAAGAACGCCATTTGCTCTTCTTTTTTCGTTGTTTTAAACGAAACAGACGATATTGTTCCGACAAATGCGACTTTTTGACCGTCTCGAAATTTTTTGTCCTTGTTATCGGGTGACACCGCATCGGATATACGCAATACTTTCAAGTCATCGATATTCTTCGAAAAACTGTCAAGAATATGCCCCGAAAAATACATTCCGGACGCCTCTTTTTCGTACATCAGAAGTCTACGCATATCAAGTTCTTCAATATCGGGATAAGAAAATTGTGACGTACCGATATTTTCCGACATGGAAAACATATCAATCTGACCTGAAATATTATTGTGTTTTTTCTGTTGCACATTGTCTATTATGGTCTCGTAGGTCGCTATAATTTTCGAACGATATGTTCCAAGACTGTCAAACGCCCCCACCTTAACAAGTGCCTCCACTTGACGCTTGTTTAAATCCGTTCTCTCCGACATTCTCTCAACAAAATTTTCAAATGAGGAAAAATGCTTTTTTTCTCGTTCGTCAATAATCGCTTCTATAAATTGCTTTCCAACATTTTTCAGTGCCGTCAAGCCGAACCTTATATTTCCGTTGCTTCTGTCTATTGCAAAAGCGACACGGCTTGTATTGATGTCCGGAGCAAGTACGGATATTCCGAATTTTGCACATTCCGATATATACTCTGCAACTTTAACACGATTATCCAGTACACTTGTAAGCAATGCTGACATATACTCTGCGGTATAATGAGTTTTAAGATATGCAGTGCGGTAAGAAACCACCGCATATGCGGCCGCATGTGATTTGTTGAATGCATAGTTAGCGAAACTTGACATATCGTCAAACAATTTTTCGGCTTTTGATTTATCAATTCCGTTTTTCTCAGCCCCGGATATAAAGCACTCTCGCTCCGCATTCAGCACAGACGCTTTTTTCTTCGACATTGCTCGTCGAACAATATCGGCGTGACCAAAGGTATACCCCGCAATATTGCGAAAAATGCTCATTACTTGTTCTTGATATACGGTGCATCCGTACGTGGATTGCAATATCGGTTCAAGTTCGACAATATCGTATTTTATTTTTGACGGATCATGCTTACACTCGATAAATCTCGATATTGAGTCCATCGGTCCCGGACGATACAGTGCAAGCACTGCGATTATATCATCTATTCGTTCGGGTCTCAAATTTTGAAGTACTTGCCTGATTCCGGTGGATTCAAGTTGGAATATTCCGACCGTGTTGCCTCCCGAAATTAAATCGTACGTATCTTGGTCATCGAGCGGGATTTTTTCAATATCAAAATCCGGATTTGTTTCCTTTATTTGTTTTTCTGCATTGTCGATTATTGTCAAATATCTCAAAGCAAGAAAGTCAAATTTTAAAAGTCCCAATGACGCTATCGTATCCATATCAAACTGTGTAACAACCGCACCGTTGCTTGTCGAAAGCGGAACGTAATCACAAACAGGCTTTTCCGTAATTACTACGCCTGCGGCATGTACGGATACGTTTCTCGGCATTCCTTCCAATGTCATCGCCGTATCTATTAATTGACGAACATCGTCGGAATTCTTATACATGTCGGCGAGTGACGGCTTTTTTAATGCTTGACTTAAAGTAATTCCTATTTCGTTAGGTATCTCCTTGGCAACAGCGTCAACATCCGAATATGACATTCCCATTGCTCGTCCGCAATCACGAACAGACGCCTTAGCGGCAAGCGTTCCGAAAGTTATTATTTGCGACACTCTCTCTTTGCCATATTTACGCTCAACGTAACGTATTACCTCATCTCTGCGTTCATAACAAAAATCAACGTCTATATCGGGCATAGTCACTCTTTCGGGATTTAAAAATCTTTCAAAGAGCAAATCAAATTTTATCGAATCGATTTCGGTTATTCCGAGCAAATAAGCCACGAGACTTCCCGCCCCCGAACCTCTTCCCGGTCCGACCGGAATACCTGAACGCTTGGCGAAATTAACGTAATCCTGAACAATGAGAAAATAATCGGCGTATCCCATGGAATTTATAACAGAGAGTTCATACTCTATTCTCTTTATATAAATCTCTCGGGATCGATTCTGAGTTTCGTCAAATATAATGTGTCCACGTTCCGCTCTTTTCTCAAATCCTTCGTAAGTAAGTTCTCTTAAATATTGTTCGGCACTCTTTCCATGCTCGCAAGGAAATTTCGGCAATGATACTCCACCGAGTTCAAATTCAAAATTGCAAGCGTCGGCTATTTTAACAGTATTTTCAATTGCATCGGGATATTTTGCGTAAATACGCTCCATTTCCTCAGTTGTTTTTATGTAATAATCGTCACAATCAAAACTCGGTTTGTTTGGATCGGTTATCGTGGTATTGGTTTGTATACACATCAAAACCTGTTGTGTGTCAGAATCACGCTTACGTATATAGTGGCAGTCATTTGTCGCCACAAGAGGAATATTGCATTCACGTGCTACTTTCACAAGATCCGGAATCAATTCGGTAGATTTACTTGCAGCTCCATGATCCTGTATTTCTATGTAAAAATTGCCGTCACCGAAAATGTGTTTGTAATAATTAGCACACTTAATCGCCTCGTCATAATTTCCTGTGGCAAGCAATTTGGGAATTTTACCCGACAAACACGCAGAAAGTGCTATAATACCATCGCTGTGCTTTTCTAAAATTTCTTCATCTATACGTGGTTTGATGTAGAATCCCTCCGTAAATGCAGAAGAAACCAAATATATGAGGTTTTTGTAACCGATCTCATTTTTGCACAACAAAACAAGATGATAGTAGTTGTCACCGCCCGTATTTTTTTTATCAAATCTTGATTTCGGTGCAACGTACACCTCGCATCCTATGATAGGCTTTATACCCTCTTTTTTGCAGGCTTGATAGAATGACAATACACCGTACATATTGCCGTGGTCGGTTATGGCAACCGCATCTTGATTGCATTCTTTAATTCTTTGCGGTATATCTTTTATACGGCAGGCACCGTCAAGGAGACTGTATTCTGTATGCAGATGCAAGTGAACAAAATTACTCATTTGATAGTTTTAACCTCCCGTTATAATTTATAGCTGTTCGTCTGACAGTTTTATTATTTTTTCTATTCTGTGTACAAGTCCCGACTTCGTTATGGTGGGATTGTGTATTGATGCCAGTGCTTTAAGTGAAAGTTCCGGATTTTCAATACGCAACGTAGCCGTTTCCTTTAATTCGTCGGACAGTAAATTATACTTTCCACTGTCCATTAGTTTTTGAATTGCACGTATTTGAGGAAGATTTGCAGATACAGATCGTTTTATATTACTTGTTACACAGTTTGTCGCTCTGTTTTCATCGCTTCTCAACTGATTGCTGAACTGTTGATTTAAGTAATCGAAAACAACCGTTCCGATATTGCACAAAGTTAAAAAACCAACTACGCCGTCGGCACTCCTGAAATAAACCCCATATCCTTTTTTTCTCTTTATTATTTTCGGTACAAGATCCGTTCTTGATACGAAAAGTGCATTTATAATTTCCGCCCGTTGCTTGTTAGGCAAAGACATTTCGAGACTGTGGCATTTTTCCGGGTCACTCAGCGTACCGGTAGCACAAAATAATCCGCCGAAAAAATATGAAATGCAACTTTCGCAATCGAAAAAACTCGTCAAAATATCCTCTTTTGCCACGTTACCGTCAATATCATTCAGCATGGAGATAAATGTCGGCAATTTGAATTTTATCGTGGTCATACGACAAAATCCACGTGAAACCTCGCTTATATCCATTTCTTTTATTTTGAAAACCGTACTTGCTATATATGTTATAAAATCAGCACATTCACTGTCGGATATTTTCACCGACAATAATCCGTCGGAAACTTCCGCACCCATTAACACCCCGTAAAAAAACGCTTTTTTACAGCATTTGTGCTTAAATTTTAAACTTAAAATATTTGATTTTACTTCTGTTGAAAATGACATTTTTGCTCCAAATACTATTTTTCAGGTATATATATTATTTCGGGAGTAAGTCTAATCCCATATGCGTCTTTTATGCGGTCGCTAACAATTTCCATAAGTTTTAAAACGTCTGCGGACTTAGCATCGCCTTTATTTACAATAAAACCCGCATGCTTTGACGATACTTCTGCTCCTCCCACGGAATAACCTTTAAGCCCCTGATCGTCTATCAGTTTTGCGACGATATACCCTTCGGGACGCTTAAACGTGCTTCCCGCATTAGGATATTCCAGTGGTTGTTTTTCCTTTCTGCTTTGCATATTATCAAGGGCAACTTTGAGTGCAGAACCATTCACGTCAAGGAAAAGATTAAGTTTGACCGATAATACAAAAACATTCTTGTTATCCTGAAAAAAACTGTGTCTGTATGAAAAGTTATGCCCGTCAAAATCAAGTGCAAATATTTTCTTTTCTTTTGCATCATAGCATAGGCTTTCCGAAACAATATCTGACATTTGTGAGCCATACGCCCCTGCATTCATATATACCGCACCACCGACGCTTCCGGGAATGCCATATGCAAATTCAAGACCTTTGAGATTATGCTTCTTTAATGTTTCAAATGACAATTCCGTAAGTTTTTTTCCGCACTCCACATTTGCAACGTAACGCTCATCATATGCATAAACTTTTGCATTACACATTTTATGTGTAAAAATCAATGCCCCCCTGTATCCGTTATCGTCGAACAATATGTTGCTCGCATTTCCGACAACGTCAAATCTCACGTTACCGGACTGCAAGCGATCAACCGTCTCCGTAAACTCGTTAATCGTTCTCGGAAACACTGCATAATCGGCAGGTCCTCCGATTTTAAAGGAACTGTACCTGCACAATGGTAAGTTTTCTTTAATTTCCAACGTATCAGGCAAATTAAAAATCATAAAACAATTTCCTCGATTTCAGAAAGACTCCGCACTGTATAGTTGATTTTTATATTGTCGGGGCATTTGTGTCTATCCGGATTATACCAGCACGTATCAATTCCGGCATTTATGCCTCCCATTATATCACTGGTCAATGAATCGCCTATTACAATGGAATGCTCTCTGTCAAAATTTTCTATTCTCTTTTCAACTTCTTTGAAAAATCTTATATTTGGTTTTTCATACCCTATATCTTCCGATATGAATCTATCTTTGAAATATTCGGACAACTTCAATTTTGAAAATCTTCCGTTTTGAACTTTTTTGTTCCCGTTTGTAATAATATAGAGTCTGCAAAATTCAGAAAGTCTTTCGCAAATCTCCGTAGCACCATTTATTACATATGACTTATGGGACAAATTTTCAAGATAAAGTGAACTCATTTTTTCGGCATCAAAATCAAGACCGCATTTCTTTCCGAAAGTTCTCCAACGCTCCACCAGCAGTTTGCTTTTTTCGATTTCCCCACGTTCAAGCATTTTCCAATAAAAATCGTTTATGCTTGAATACAGTTTTATATTGTCATCGGTTGTGGGAATGGAAAAACTATTAAAACAATCAATTACCGCTTCCTTTTCGGAACGGCGAAAATCCAGCAAAGTTTGATCTGCATCGAAAAGCAAAATGTCATATTTAGGCATGTTTTCCTCACAATATGTAAAATATATTATCATTATACAATAATGTTAATGAAAAAGCAATATTTTTTCATTTGTTTTTCAAAAGATTTTCCTTAACCACTTGCAAAAAAAGAGCAAATGAGGTATAATATATTTTGGTATATTTTTATCACAAGGAGAAACTGTGTATGGTCGTGATAGGCTTAACGGGGCCGAGCGGTTCGGGAAAAAGTGAAGTGGCTCGTTTTCTGTCAAAATATCATATTGAGTATATTGACGCCGACGTTGTATATCACAACCTAATAGTTCCGCCCTCTCCATGTTTAGATGAAATAATCGAAGTCTTCGGATACGGCATACTCAATCCGGGAGGTCAACTTGATAGACACGCTCTTTCAAAATTGGTTTTCGGCAAAGAAAACTCCGACAAGTTGGAAAAACTTAACCTTATTACGCACAAGTATGTTTGTGCGAGGATAAACCAAATTTTAAGGTACTACGACTCGCAGAACGTTCGTTGTTGCATTATTGACGCTCCGTTGCTCATTGAGTCCGGGCTTAATAATGTATGTGATTTTGTCATATCCATACTTGCAAACAAGAATTTACGTGCTGAAAGAATAGCTCTGCGTGACAACATATCATTTGATAATGCAATTTCCAGAATAGATTCTCAAAAACCTGACGATTTCTATATAGAGAACTCTGATGTTGTTCTGTACAACGATGAAAACAAAGAAAATTTGCAAAAAAATATTATCAGCCTATTCAAGCAAAAGAAAATTTTGGAGGGGATAGATTGAAATACAACGATAAAACCATTATGCGAAAAAGGTATACCTCGGCGATTGTCATATCCCTCGTTTTGGCTTTCATTTTAGGCTTTGTATTTGATTTTATCATCACTAAAATCGAATATGCAAGATTTAACAAACCGTCGGAATATTCGGATATTATAAATAAATATTCCGAGAAATATGACGTTCCCGAACACATAATATATTCCGTGATAAAAGCGGAAAGCGGGTTTGATTATACCGCCAAATCCGGTGCCGGAGCGATAGGTCTTATGCAAATAATGCCAAGCACGTTTGAAGAACTTACCGATACGCATCTCAAAGAATATCTTGATTCCGGAATGCTATTCGATTCCGAAACAAATATACGATACGGTACGTATTATCTATCATACTTGCACAATATTTACGGTGATTGGTCAATTACGTTTGCCGCATATAATGCCGGTCTCGGAAACGTAAACGACTGGTTGGAAAATCCAAAATATTCTTCCGACGGAAAAACACTTGACAAAATTCCCATAAAAGAGACAAGAAAATACGTTGATAAAGTTAACAAATACATAGAAAAATACGACAAACTTTATAACGAATAAATTTTAAATTCAAGGAGATACAAATTATGAGCGAACTTACCTACAAAAAGAAAAACTTTTACAAAGAAAGCACAAGCGAGCAAATAAATACCGCTTATGAATACTGTAACGGATACGTCGACTACCTCAACAAGTCAAAAACAGAGCGTGAGGCTGTAAAACATTCTATTGCTCTTGCAGAAGAAAATGGCTATAAACCATATAATTTCGGAATGGAAATAAATCCCGGTGAAAAATACTACTATAATAACCGTTCACGTAGCCTTTTCTTGTTCAGAATAGGAAGCGAAAATATCAACAACGGTATGAGAATACTCGCCTCTCACATAGATAGCCCGAGACTTGACTTCAAGCAGTCGCCCATTTATGAA
The DNA here is from genome assembly GCA_964526505.1 of uncultured Clostridium sp. Lineage (GTDB taxonomy): Bacteria > Bacillota > Clostridia > Oscillospirales > CAG-272 > SVTX01. The sequence goes on along the minus strand of CAZGJC010000002.1, from coordinate 15,516 downwards.
GACGGTGGATTTTGCTTTGCAAAGACAAGATATTACGGCGGTGTGCGTAAATACCAATGGGTTGCGCTCCCCTTGTCTCTTCACGGCGTAATAGTTAAAAAGAGTGGCGAAGTGGTAGATATAAACGTTGGCGATGACGACGCAGATCCCATATTCTACATCAACGACCTTCTTCCTCACCTTGCTCAGGAACAAAGCCAAAAAACACTCGGAACGGCAATTCCCGCTGAAAATCTCAACATATTGCTCGGTTCACGCCCTATTGCAGAAGGTGAAGAAAGCAATTCCATAAAAATGAATATTCTGACTCTTATAAATGAGAAATACGGAATTGACGAAGAAGATTTTCTTTCGGCAGATATATTCGTAGTTCCTGCCGGAAAGGCACGTGACGTTGGATTTGACCGTTCTCTTATCTGTGCTTACGGTCACGATGACAAAGTATGTGCGTATCCTTCCCTTACCGCTTTGTTTGAATCAGATGACACCGAACACACCGTTATGGTTGTCCTCGCAGACAAAGAAGAAATCGGAAGCGAAGGAAACACAGGTATGAAATCCGAACTGTTTACCGATATTATGCAATCCATTTGCAACGCCCTCGGCGGAAATTACTTTGCTTGCAAGGCAAATTCCAAATGTCTCTCTGCCGACGTAACAGCCTGTTTCGATCCGAACTTCTCGGAATGCTACGACCCCAAGAACGTTACTCGCATAAACTGCGGTGTCGCTATGTCTAAATATACAGGTCACGGCGGAAAATCGGGAACAAACGACGCTCCTGCGGAATATGTCGCTTGGATAAGAAAAATAATGGAAGATAACGGCGTAATCTGGCAAGCGGGCGATATGGGAAGAAACGACCTCGGCGGTGGCGGAACCGTTGCTAAATTTATTGCGGAACATAACATTGAAACCGTTGACCTCGGGGTTCCGGTAATCTCCATGCACGCTCCTTATGAAGTCGTATCCAAAACCGACGTTTACACTGCACATAAGGCATTCCTTGCTTTCTGTAAAGCATAATGATTGATAAACTTCAACAAACCGAGGAAAAATTCACAAAACTCGAATTTGAACTTGCAAATAATACTTCCCTATTATCCGACGCAAAACTTTACGCAAAAGCCGTAAAAGAATTCAACGTTCTTTCTCCGATAGTCGAAAAATACAGAGAATACAAATCCGTAAAACAGGATATCTCCGATGCAGAACAGATTCTTTCGGAATCGAAAGACGATGATTTAAAAGAACTTGCATCGGAAGAACTCAAAATTTCAAAAGCCAAGATTCAAACCTTGCACAATGACCTGACTTTAATGCTCATTCCACGTGATCCCAACGACGACAAAAACGTAATCGTTGAAATAAGGTCAGGTGCAGGCGGTGAAGAAGCGGCACTGTTCGCCGCAGTTCTGTATCGTATGTATACAATGTATGCAACAAACTCAGGATTCAAAACTTCCGTTTTAAGTTCAAATCCGACAGAACTCGGAGGATTTAAAGAAATAGTTTTTTGCGTTGACGGCGATGGTGCATATTCAAGATTTAAATTCGAATCCGGTGTTCATCGTGTGCAACGAGTACCCGAAACGGAATCTCAGGGCAGAATACAAACGTCCACAGCAACAGTTGCCGTTCTCCCCGAAGTTGAAGACGTCGAAATTGAAATAAAAGACTCCGATCTCCTTTTCGAATCATGCAAATCGAGCGGAGCAGGCGGTCAGCATATAAATAAAACCGAGTCTGCAATAAGACTCACGCACAAACCTTCCGGAATTATCGTAGAATGTCAAGAGGAACGTTCCCAATTTAAAAACAAAGATAAAGCACTAAAAATGTTAAAGGCGAAATTATACGATATAAAACAGCGTGAACAGTCGGAAAAAATCGCATCGAACAGAAAAAGCCAAGTTGGGACGGGCGACCGTAGTGAAAAAATCCGCACATATAATTATCCTCAATCACGTGTAACAGATCACAGGATAGGACTCACCCTGTATTCTTTGGAAAGTTTTGTAAACGGCAATATCGGCAATATGATAGATGCACTTATCTCTGCCGATACCGCCGAAAAAATCAACTCTAAGAGTGAAAGCATATGAACACACAAGTTGTAAAAATAAAAGACGTTTCCCTCTCGGTTAATGAAATAAATAACGCAGGCAAAATCATAAAAAGCGGGGGGCTTGTCGTTATTCCCACCGAAACAGTTTACGGTCTTGGCGGAGACGGAACAAATCCCGACTCGGCAAAAAAAATATATTCGGCAAAGGGTCGTCCTTCCGACAACCCGTTAATAATACACATATGCGAGCCGTCAGAAGCGGAAAAATATGCGTATACGAACGAAATTTACTATAAACTCGCAAAAGCGTTTATGCCGGGTCCGCTCACCGTTATCTTGCCAAAAAAAGATACCATTCCTCACGAGGTCACGGGCGGTCTTGAAACCGTGGCAATTCGTTGTCCGTCATGCGAAATCGCACGTGCAATAATAAAGTCTGCGGAAGTACCGATAGCCGCACCATCGGCAAACCTGTCGGGTAAGCCATCTCCCACCTCAGCCGAACACGTCATACACGATCTTGACGGAAAAGTGGATATGATTATAGACGGTGGCGAATGCGAAATAGGCTTGGAATCCACGATAGTTATGATAAATTCCGACAATTCACTAACGCTTTTACGTCCGGGAGGAATAACCTATGATGCCCTGCTTTGCGTTTGTGATAAAGTATCGATCTCCCCAACAATAGAAGGAACGCTTTCCGAAAACGAAAGACCGCTGTCACCCGGTATGAAATACAAGCACTATGCCCCGACGTCTCCCCTTGTTCTTTTGCAAGGAGAAAATAACCGTGTAATCGAATTTTTGAAAAAAGAACAAGAAACGAAGAATTGTACTATACTTTGCTACGACGACGAGACGAACGAACTGTCAGCCGAAGGGCTTATATGTATAGGAAGACGAAACGATCTTTCAACGCAAGCGAGGAATCTGTTCTCTGCCCTACGAGAAGCGGATAAATATGAACCGGATGTAATATACGCCCACCTGCCAAGCAAAGACGGAATAGGCATGGCTTTGTATAACAGAATGATACGGGCGGCGGCACACACCGTAAAAGAAATAAAGTAAAAGGTATACAAAATACAGAAAAGGTAAGGTCATACTAAAATATGGCGAGAAAAAAGAAACAGGAAGAAAAAAAAGAACTGGTATACGCCCCTGTCGTAAATCAGCCTATTACCGAGACAATTGAAAAAAACTATATGCCATATACCATGAGCGTCATTGTCTCCCGTGCAATACCTGAGATAGACGGTTTTAAACCTGCTCATCGTAAACTTCTTTATACAATGTATAAGATGGGACTTATAAGCGGTCCGAGAACAAAAAGTGCAAATATAGTCGGATCAACGATGAAACTTCACCCACACGGAGACCAGTCTATTTACGACACAATGGTACGACTTACCAGAGGAAACGAAACCCTGCTTCATCCGTTCATAGACTCAAAAGGAAGTTTCGGTAAACAGTATTCGTCAGATATGAAATATGCCGCTCCCCGTTATACGGAAGCAAAACTTGACACATTCTGTAACGAAATATTCGACGGTATAGATAAGAATGCCGTGGATATGATGGATAACTACGACGGAACAATGAAAGAACCCGTTCTGTTGCCCACAACGTTTCCGAATATTCTGGTAACTCCAAATAGCGGTATTGCCGTCGGAATGGCATCGGATATTTGTTCTTTTAATCTTGCCGAAATATGCGACGGAACAATAGCCATACTCAAAAAACCGAATTTGCCCACAGAAAAACTCATGGAAATCGTAAAAGCCCCCGACTTTCCGGGAGGAGGACAGATAATTTACGATTTTGAGCAAATGAAGACCATTTACGAAACCGGAGACGGTTCGTTCAAAATACGTGCAAGATATACCTATGACGCAACCGAAAATTGTATCGACGTAATACAAATTCCCTATTCAACAACCATAGAGCAGATACAAAATAAAATCACAGCACTTATAAAAGAAGGCAAACTCAAAGAAATAGTTGATTTCCGAGATGAGATAGACAAAGACGGTTTCAAATTAACTCTGGATTTACGTAAGGGTGTTGACCCCGATAAACTTATGAAGAAACTTTTCAAGATGACACCTCTTGAAAGCAGTTTCAAATGTAATTTCAATATCATAATCGATGCGGAACCAAGGCAAATGGGCGTTTCCGAAATTCTTTCCGAGTGGATAATATTCAGGATGGCATGCCTTCGTCGTGAATTGAATTTTGATCTTCAAAAGAAAAAAGATAAACTTCACCTGCTCCTCGGTCTCGGAAGAATACTGCTTGACATAGACAAGGCAATAAGAATTATCCGCAAAACAGAAAAAGACGAAGACGTAATTCCAAATCTCGAAAAAGAATTCGATATTGACGAAATACAAGCAAACTTCATTGCGGATATAAAACTCAGAAATCTGAACCGTGAGTATATTTTGAACCGAATATCCGAAATGGAGGATCTCAAAAAACAGATCGCCGAGATTGAAGAAATATTGGCTGACGAATATAAACTTAAAGCCGTAATTGCAAAACAACTTTCGGAAATAAAGAAAAAATACGGTCAACCGAGAAAATCACAAATTATTTATTCACACGAAATCGACACATATGTCGAAGAAGAAGAAATAGAAAACTACCCTTGCCGACTTGTATTGTCAAGGGAAGGTTATTTCAAAAAGATTACTTTCAAATCACTTCAAGGTAACGACGAACAACGTTTCAAGGACGGCGACAGTTTGCGTCAAATTTTCGATGCGGAAAACAAAGATGAAATAATTTTCATAACGGATCACTGTCAAATGTATCGTGCGAAAGTGAGCGATTTTGAAAACAGCAAGGCGTCTGCCATGGGTGAATTCGTTCCTGCCAAACTTGGAATGGAAGCGGGTGAGAAACCTTTGTTTATGAATATTCAAAATCAATTCAATGACGGTGAAAATTTCATCTATATATTCGAAAACGGAAAAGGCGTCAAAATACCGCAAAAGGCTTACGAAACAACCGCCACACGCAAAAAACTGAAAAGTGTATGTTCAAATGCGTCGCCGATTGTTGAGATATTTGCCGAAACTGAAAAGAAACCGTTTGAATTGATGCTTATATCTTCAAATGACAGAGCAATAATAATCAAAACGTCGTTGATTCCTCAAAAAACAACGAAAACGTCCGGTGGAGTTCAACTTATGACGCTCAAACAAGACGTAAAAATCACCCGTGTAGTATCGAACTTTGAAGAAATTTTCGAGAACACAAAGGGATACCGTAAACTGAAACTACCGGCAACCGGCGTTCTTCTTTCTGAGAGCGATATAGAAAAACAACAATTAAGCATATATGATTGACAATTTTTTGGAGGTGAAAAAAATGGGAAAGAATCGTAAACTTTGGGTGCGTATTACCGCAATAGCAATTACGGCATTTATGCTCTTATCGTCATTTTATATGGCAATTGTGTACCTTATACACTAATCCTAAAAGTACTTATGTCACGGGACAATTATCCACATGATATTGCCCGTGATGAAAATCAGGAGGTATTTAATGAAAAAACCCGAATTTATTGTAGTTGAAGAAGAAAGCAAAAAATGCAGTGCGTTTAAAATTATCGCAATAATATGCGGTGTGATTTGTGCTGTTACGGCGATTGCCATAGCAGTAAAACTCATCTTGAAAAAGAAAAACAATGCACACAAAGTACTCGCCGAAATAGATATTGACGGTGACGGAGAGGCGGACGCTACTATGATAGACACCAACGGAGACGGCGAAGTGGACACAATAGTTTTCCACGAAGGCGAATAATATTTTCTTGTTACACAAGTACAAAAAACTCACTTGTTGCCGAAATTTGACAACAAGTGAGTTTTTTATTTATATAATTATTTGAGCATACCCAAAAGCGATTCATATGCACTTGCAAGTGCCACATCAATCTTGTCGATATCACGACCGCCTGCCATAGCGGAATCAGGGCGTCCGCCCCCCTTGCCTCCTGTTACAGACGCAACAAGTCCTACAAGTTTACCCGCATGTGCTCCTGCCGAAACCGCATCTTTACCGGCAACTGCAATGAAGTTTAATTTTCCTTGCGAATTGATTGCCAAAACAGCCACGGTATCCGGACAGTCGGCTTTTATCTTGTCAGCAAGACTTCTCGCAACGTCTATTTCCATATCGAGGGATTTGGTAACAAGTTTAACACTTCCGACGCCGGTGCAATTTGCCAACACTTCCGCAAGCTTGGAATTTGCTATTTTGCTGTTAAGTGATTCGATTTCTTTTTTCAACGAAGCAACCTCTCCCTGAATTGCATTCGCTTTCTTGGCGATATCCATAGGATTCTGAACTTTGAGTTCCGCGGCGGTATCCGATATGAGTTTGTCTCTGGATGCCATAAGTTTCAAAACGCCGTATCCCGTAACCGCTTCTATACGTCTTACACCTGCCGCAACGGATGATTCGGATACTATCTTAAACAATCCTATCTTGCCCGTATTGTTACAGTGTGTTCCACCGCAAAGTTCAGTGGAAAATCTTCCCATCTTAACCATACGTACAACCGAACCGTATTTCTCACCGAACAGTGCCATGGCACCGTTTTTCTTTGCGGTTTCAATGTCAGTTTCAAGAGTTGTTATTTCGTTTGCAGAAAGAATGTTAATATTAACAAGATTTTCAACTTTTTCTATCTCATCGGGAGTCAATGATGCAAAATGTGTAAAGTCAAATCTGCAAATTTCATTGTTTACAAATGACCCCGCTTGCTCAACATGATTTCCCAAAATCGAACGGAGTGCCGCTTGAAGCAAGTGTGCGGCAGAATGATTACGACAAATTGCGTCTCTTCTGCCATCGTCTATATCTGCCGTGACCGTGTCACCGACCTTTATAGTACCGCTTGCAACCGTGCAAAGATGTATATATACCCCATCCGTCTTCTTTGTATCGTATACGTTGGCAAGAAATCCGTCGGAATAAATCGTTCCTGTATCGCCAACTTGTCCACCACCTTCACCGTAGAACGGTGTTCTGTCCAATATAATCGAGCAATCACCCTCGGATATACTGTCAACACTGCCCTCCTCGGTAATGATGGCAATTATCTTCGCCGTGCCTCTGTAATTCGAGTATCCGATAAATTCTGTTTTCGGAAGATCTGAAAGTAATGACTTTGAAGATTCATCCCATCCTCCGATGTTTGCTCTTGCCTCTCTTGCACGTGTTTTTTGTTGTTGCATAAGTTCAAGGAACTTCTTCTCATCAATTTTTAAATTGCTTTCGGCAACAATTTCACGTGTAAGATCTATTGGAAAACCGAAAGTATCGTAAAGTTTAAATACTTCTTCACCGGAAATGGTGTCTGCATGCTCTGCAAATGCACCTCTGATAAGATTTGAAAGTATGGAAAGACCCGCATCAACAGTTGCATCAAATCTCTCTTCTTCCATGGAAATAACTTTCAAAATGTAATCACGTTTTTGATCAAGTTCGGGATAGGCACGACAACTTTCATCAATTGCGACCGTAACGGTTTGAACCAAGAACGGATGATTTATACCGAGAAGTTTTCCGTGGCGACATGCACGTCTTATAATTCTGCGAAGAACGTACCCTCTGCCCTCGTTTGACGGAATTACTCCATCGGAAATCATAAACATTGCACTTCTGGAATGGTCGGTTACAACACGTATGGATATATCGTTGTTGTTGTCCTCACCGTATGATTTGCCGGAAATCTCACACGTCTTGTCAATAACTTTGCGTATGCTGTCAACTTCAAACATATTGTCAACACCCTGCATAACACAAGCAAGACGTTCAAGCCCCATACCTGTATCTATATTTTTGTGAGCAAGTTCGGTATAGTTACCCTGACCGTCATTGTTGAATTGAGAAAATACGTTGTTCCAGATCTCCATAAATCTGTCGCAGTCACATCCCGGTTTGCAATCGGGAGAACCGCAACCGTACTTTTCCCCTCTGTCAAAATATATTTCCGAACAAGGACCGCAAGGACCGGAACCATGCTCCCAGAAGTTGTCCGCTTTTCCGAGTCTTACCACGTGTGCAGGATTAACGCCTATTTTGTTCACCCAAATGTCATAAGCCTCTTCGTCATTTTCGTATATAGACGGCCATAAGAGGTCAGTCGGAATTTCAAGAACTTCGGTGAGAAATTCCCATGCCCATGAAATAGCCTCCACCTTGAAATAGTCGCCGAATGAAAAGTTTCCGAGCATTTCAAAGAAAGTTCCGTGTCTTGCTGTGTGACCTACTCTTTCGAGGTCAGGCGTACGAATACATTTTTGACACGTCGTTACACGATTTTTCGGTGGTTGTTCTTCGCCCGTGAAAAACTTTTTCATGGGTGCCATGCCCGAATTTATGAGAAGAAGCGATTTGTCGCCCTGAGGAACAAGAGGATATGAAGGAAGTCTCAGATGTCCTTTTGACTCAAAAAAAGAAAGATACTTTTCTCTCAAATCATTTAATGATGTCCACTGCATTTTTATATTGCCTTTCAAATTTGTTTGTTATGTTTAATATCTAATTATAACATTTTGTTTTGTTTATGTCAATCTTTTTTCACTTTTTTTCGTAAAGTGCCGCTCCGATTGCAGTTCCGAAACTTGCATTTTCCGGTATTATAAAGTTAACTCCGAATTCCGAGCCTAAATTTTCAAATACACGTCTTACCGGTAGTATGTTTGTCAACGAGCCGATAAGGACTATATTAGACAACCCGTATCCCCTGGCGGCAAATAACGCCATCATAAATACAGTTTCCGCAACCATATTCGCAACTCCGAGTGCAATATCCGACTGTGAAGCCATGTCGGAAAGTTTTCCGAAATTAGACGCAGTAATGTTATCTTTAACGTCAGAATAATTTGTACTTTGTGATATATCGCCCACACGCAAATCAACGTTTGCAAGATTTCCGCCTTCACATATTTGTTCTATATGCTCTATTGTATCTACACCAACAAGTTTTTTTGTCAGACCCATGAGCGTTCCTCCGCCAACACCTGTTCCACCAAGGTAATTGATTTGCGTATCCTCATCGGTTTTCTTGGCGTGAATAAGTGCAGTACCTGTTCCCATACTGACAACAATAGCCTCTTCGAGTCCGGACAAAAACAGTCCTCCGAGTCCAACTGCCGTAAATTCCGTAACAGGCGAACAATTAAGTGAATATATAGGTTTGGACATAAATGAAGAACCGACGCCAGTAATCTTTACACCGTCTATTTCTTCAAGTGACAAATTGTTTTCCGATGTGAATTTTCCAAACGCACCGTATATAGATGTTATAGGATCTGTTGCACGCACGAAAAGCGGAGATATCATCTCTCTCTCCCCGTTCGTTTTAACTTTAAAACCAACTATTTTTGTGGTACTTCCCCCAACGTCTATACCAATGATGTTTTGAATTTTGTCTTCCGTCATGGCAGTCTCCGTTTCGGTATAAATTTCATACATTTGTTATTATATCATTGTCTTGCAAAAAAATCAATATCGTGATATAATATTGATAAGAATTTTTTTGGGAGAAACAGTAATGGCATTTGATGCAGGTATGTTATCGTGTGTTTTAAATGAACTTAACGGCACGATTTGCGGTGGAAAAACAGAAAAAGTTTATCAACCTGAAAAAGATGAAATTGTATTGCTCGTACGCTCACACGGAGCGTCACATAGATTAGTGATAAACGTTGGTTCGGTCTGTCCGAGGATAGGTTTAACCGACACGCAAAAAGAAAATCCGATGCAAGCACCTATGTTTTGTATGCTTTTGCGAAAACATCTGACAGGTGCAACGATTTCGGAAATTTCTCAAATCGGATTTGAACGTGTTGCGAAATTAACGTTCGCAACACGTGATGAAATGGGATTTGAATGTAAAAAATACATTTTTGCCGAAATAATGGGCAAATACAGCAATTTAATATTTACAGACGAAAATTCAAAAATTATATCATCAATTAAAACCATAGATTTTTCCACAAGCAGTCTCAGGCAGGTGCTACCGGGTATGATATACGAATTACCGCCTTCGCAAAACAAGCAAAATCCATTAGAAGAATGTGAAGATGGTTTTTCGGAAAAGATAGCATCTTTTTATGGACTTACAGCGGATAAATTTATAACTTCTAATTATCTCGGTATTTCGTCTTCAAATGCACGTGAAATATGCTATCGTGCGACAGGTGAAACCTCGCCTATTATATGTAACGAAATATGCAATAACCTCTCATGTTCATTTTTTGAGTTTGTCTCAATTATAAAGAATAATAACTATTCTCCGTGCGTAATATTTGACAAGTCGCTTCCTATTGAATATTCATTTACATCGCTTCTTCATTACGCAAGTGGCGTATTGTGCAAAAATTTCGATTCGGTATCAAGAGCACTCGATGTATATTTTGAAAATCGTGATAAAGAACAACGAATCAAACAGCGTGCAACGGATATATACAAATTGCTTACCAATGCCGAATCAAGACTTGTAAAAAAACTTGATTCCCAACGTACAGAACTTGCTGACTGCGAAAAAGGTGATCAATACAGAAAATACGGCGACCTGATAACGTCCAATATCTATAAACTTTCCAAAGGACAAACCACTGCCCAACTTGAAGATTACGATGCTTGGGACGAAGAACTCGGAGAATATTCAAAGATTACAGTTTTATTGGATTCACGTATTTCTCCGTCCGCAAATGCTCAAAGATACTATAAAAAATATAATAAAGCGAAAAATGCGAAGATTGAACTTTCAAAACAAATTGCAATCGGCGAAAAGGAACTTGACTATATTCATTCGGTTTTCGAAGCATTGACGAAGGCAGAAACATCATCGGATTTAGCGGAAATACGTGATGAGCTATTTCGTTCGGGATATGCCTCCAAAATGCGTGGCTACGTATCTCCAAAAAAACATACTACTCTCACCCCCGCATTGTTTTTAACGACAAACGGGTACAAGGTATATTGCGGTAAAAACAACGTGCAAAACGAATATATAACTCACAAACTTGCAGAAAAAAACGACTATTGGTTTCATGCAAAAAACACACCCGGATCACATGTAATTCTGGTGACAAACGGAGAAGAGCCTCCGGCCCGGGATTTTACCGACGCTTGTATGATAGCGGCATATTATTCCAAAGCACGTGGTGGAGAAAGCATAGAAGTCGATTATTTGTTCGCACGAGGTGTGAAAAAGGTTGCGGGTTCAAAACCGGGATTTGTAATTTACAATAATAATTGGAGTGCCTACGTAACACCGGATGAAGAAAAAGTTCTGTCGATGCGTCAAAACAAGTAACTTTTGCAAAATCTTTCGACGGCTATTGACAATATTGTTTTGTTATGGTATAATTAACTTGTTGTTTTTACAACATTTGCGTTTAAGTTAATTACATAACCCATAAATACGACTGATTGGAGAAATTTAATATGAGAAAAGTCCAAAACAAACAACTGATAGAAAGAGAGCCGATTTCGGTTTCTTCCGTAAATAACGTTCTGGCATATATTGCATCCCATGACAATAAGGTTGCATTCAAATATTTTGAGAGTGATAAACTTCTTCAAATGACATATGCCGAATTTTATAACTTGGTATTAAACGTTGCGGCAGGTTTTGAAAAACTCGGACTTACCGGAAAACGTGTTGCCGTGATAGGAGATACATCTCCTCAATGGCTTGCCACTTACCTAGGAGCACTCACAAACGGAACCGTTATAATTCCCATGGATAAAGAACTTGCCGTAACCGAAATAGAAAAATTCCTTTCTCTTGTTGAGGCTGACGCTATTGTATATTCTAAATCATTTAATGAAAAACTCATAAAAACAATAACGACACACGAGCACCTCAAATTCTTTATTCCGATAAATGCCGAATACGGCGATGAAATATCGGAGAAAATCGTTCCTTTCGGCAAACTCGTGCAAATGGGACAGGAAACGGTAGACAACGGCTATACCGTGAAACCGCTTCAAAATCCCGAAGAAATGTGTGAAATGCTATTCACATCGGGGACCACAGGAACAAGTAAATGTGTAACACTTTGTCAAAAGAATATATTCTCGGCAGTCGAATCCGCTCTTGCAACCGTATGCTTTACAAAAGATGATGTTGTTGTATCGGTCCTCCCCGTTCATCACACATACGAACTTATGTGTCTCATTGCAGAACTTGCTCTCGGTGTGGAAATATGTATCAATGACTCTTTGCGTCATGTAATGAAGAATTTTGCTCTTTTCAAGCCTACCGCTCTTGTTCTTGTTCCTCTCTTTATGAATACCATGCATAAAAAAATCTGGCATGAAGCGGAGAAAACCGGAAAAGACAAAATCCTCAAAGCAGGAATTAAACTCTCACAGGGACTTCGCAAAGTTAAAGTCGATATGCGTTCAAAATTGTTCAAATCAGTTACAGAAGCATTCGGAGGAAGACTTGACCATATAATCTGCGGAGGTGCAAAACTCAACCCCGACCTTATATACGAATTTGAGGAATTCGGAATTACCGTATGCGAAGGTTTCGGAATTACCGAGTGTTCCCCACTTGTTGCCGTCGACAGATACTATAACCGAAAGCCCGGATCAATCGGTCCCGCTGTTCCCTCCTGCCAAGTCAGAATTGATCCCAACGGAGAGACAACGCCTGACGGATATGCAATGGGAGAAATTCAGGTAAAAGGTGATAACGTTATGCTCGGATATTATAACAATCCCGACGCAAATGCAGACGTGTTCACATCTGACGGTTGGTTTAGAACAGGGGATGTGGGTTACCTTGATAACGAAGGATATATTTACATTACCGGAAGAATTAAATTCGTAATCGTACTTGAAAACGGCAAAAACGTATTCCCTGAAGAAATCGAAGAATATCTCGAAGGCATCGAAACAATTGCCGAATCTTGCGTTATCGGTAGAAAAGCGACAGACAGCGACACGGTAAATCTTGTTGCGGTCGTATATCCGGATTTTTCAAAATTCCCCAAAGGTGCTTGTGATGATGAAATTAAAGACTCTATACGCAAGTCAATCAATGCCGTCAATAAAAAACTTCCGTCCTTCAAACAAATTAAAGCAGTAGAGATCAGAAAGACAGAATTTGAAAAAACAACGACTAAAAAAATCAAAAGACAACTTGTTAAATAAAATCTATTACATATTACGCCGAGGTCATCCTCGGCGTAATTTTGCGAAAAATGCAAAAACACTATTGTAATTAAAATAAATAAATGCTATAATACATATGTAAATTTTGTCCCTCAGAGGACAGATCGGAGCAAATGAAGTGAAAAACGGTTTTATAAAAATTGCAACCATATCGCCAAAAATAAAAGTTGCCGATGTTGATTTTAATACAAACGAATGTATAAGACTTGCCACAGAAGCAACGGAAAAAGGGGCAAAATTAGTTCTCTTCCCCGAACTCACGCTTACAGGTGCGACCTGCGGTGATTTGTTTTTTAATCGGCAACTGATATACTCTTCGCTTGAAGGGTTAAAAAAATTTGTGTATTCATCCGTTATGAGCGATACCGTGTACGTCATAGGCGTTCCATTGCTTTGCTCAAACAAACTCTATTCATGTGCCGTAGCAATACAAGGCGGTCAAATTCTCGGAATAGTGCCGAAATCACACCCCACGTGCGAACAACGCAGATGGTTTTCCCCCTGCCCTGATCTCAATTATTCATATGCGTTTGAAGATAATGCAATAATGTTCGGTTCAAAGCAGATATTCACTTGTCGTAATATGCCGTCATTTAAATTCGGCATAGAATTCTACGACGACTCGAAAACACCGTTATCTCCGTCAACGGAACTGTCAATAGCGGGAGCAAATTTGATTATGTGTATGGGTTCGTCAAACGAAACCGATACAAGTTCCGATATCGCAAATATGCTTATCTTGGCTCAATCGCAAAGACTTTTATGCGGATATGCATTTGTGCAAAGCAATATGAATGAATCCACAACAGATTATGTCTACGGCGGATATTCCGCAATATTTGAAAACGGCGAATTGATTGTTTCCAAAGACGCTTTCGGCAACGAGATATTGATGAGCGAGATCGATGCAGATAAATTGGCATCCGAAAAGTGCAAAATGCACCGCAAGGAAGAAAATTTGTCCGGAGAATATTGTGAAATTGAATTTGATACAACAATTGAAGAAACAAAACTAACAAGAAAAATATCAAGCAATCCGTTTATACCGGATAATACGGAAGACGCCAAAAAGAAATACGAAAAAATTTTGTCGATTCAAGCAAACGGACTATCCAAACGAATTGTGTCCGCATATGCAAAAAAAGTTGTAATCGGTATTTCAGGAGGACTCGACTCGACTCTTGCACTTCTTGTTATGGTTCGTGCCATGAAAATACTCGGCAGACCCGTGTCTGATGTGGTGGCGGTAACAATGCCATGCTTTGGTACGTCCGAACGTACCAAAGACAATGCCACAACCATATGTGCTGAACTCGGTGTGGATTTCAGGTGTGTAAATATATCAAATTCCGTTAAAAGTCATTTTGAAGATATAGGACACGATATCAATAACCATAACGTTGTATTCGAAAATGCACAGGCACGTGAGCGAACACAAGTAATTATGGATATATCAAACGAGGTTGGAGGCTTTGTCGTTGGTACGGGAGATATGTCCGAACTTGCTCTCGGATGGGCAACATATAACGGCGACCATATGTCAAACTACTCTGTCAACGGTTCAATACCTAAAACGTTGGTTCGTGAACTTGTTCGTTACTGTGCTTCAATTGAGAATAACAAAACTCTCTCAGATGCATTGTATGATATAGCGGATACACCCGTATCCCCCGAACTTTTACCGACAGATAATGACGGAGAAATAGCACAAAAAACAGAAGACCTTGTCGGTCCGTATGAAATTCACGATTTTTATCTGTATTATATGCTAAAATACGGATTTTCTCCTGCAAAACTTTTCCGCTTGGCAAAATATTCGCTCGGCAACAAATATTCGGATGACACTTTAAAAAAATGGCTCAAAGTGTTCATAAGAAAATTTTTCACACAGCAGTTTAAACGTTCTTGTTTGCCTGACGGTCCATCTACTTGGGATATTTCGTTTTCGCCTCGTGGCGGTTGGTGTATGCCCTCAGATGCCGTTGCAAACATTTGGCTTGATGATATCGAACTAATCTGAAAACAAGTGGTACGGTAAAACGTGCCACTTGTTTTATAACTTTCATTAAAATGCAATTTTTTTAATTGAAATCTATTGAAAAATCCCTACGAATATGATATAATGAACAATGTAAGTGTTTACTTGTCCTTATGTGCAAGTGTATATGATAACATCTCGTAATTAAATAGCATGCTCCATGGTTAAATGAATATAATAAAAGCCTCCTAAG
>CAZGJC010000001.1:0-86771 GCA_964526505.1 uncultured Clostridium sp. | reverse complement strand
TTATAAAGGAGATGTAAATATGGCTTTTGACTATAAAAAAGAATATAAAGAATTTTATATTTCTAAAAATAAACCAAGTATCATTGAAATTCCAAAAATGAATTATATAGCAGTAAGAGGAACAGGAAATCCTAACGAGGTAAATGGAGATTATCAAAATACAATAGGATTATTAAAGGATGAACCTGCAAATTCAACAGATATGCTTGCCTATTACAGTACCGATATGATAGAAAAATATGGAGTCATCGGGATTGAAATAAGAATTTGTGAACTTGAAAATTAATTATTGTCTAATATTGACAAATTACATACTGCGGAAATGGGCATTGATAGAATTAAATAAATTCCAAGTTAGACGGCGTATGCCAATCGTGACATGTAAACATTCATTTGGAACACGAAAATTTCATGGGATTCTGTAAAATGCAAATTTTCACAAAATCAGCCTTGCCAAAAAATATAGTTTATGATATAATATTGAGGTATGTGTAAAAATATGGAGATAAATATGGCTAAATTATATTTTAAATACGGAGCAATGGGATCGTCAAAAACTGCGAACGCATTGATAACCAAATTCAATTATGAAGAGCGAGGAATGAAAGTTTGGCTGATAAAGCCCGAAATTGACAGCAGAGACGGTAAAGACGTGGTTCGTTCACGTGTGGGACTTCAAGCGAAAGCGTTCGTAATCTCTCATAACACGAACGTTTTTGAAGAATTCAAAAATCATAATGACTGTCATGTAATAATAGCGGACGAATGTCAATTTTTTTCCTCTGAACAAATAAACCAACTGAGAAAAATCGTTGATGAAATTGATATTCCTGTTCTCTGCTTCGGACTTCGCACGGATTTCTTAACTAATCTTTTTGAAGGAAGCAAGCGTCTTTTTGAAATTGCAGACTCGATAAACGAAATAAAAACAATTTGTTCTTGTGGGAATAAGGCTATTGTAAACGCACGTATTTGCAATGGAAAAGTCGTTACGGAGGGCGGACAAATACTTCTCGGCGGAAACGATTCGTATATTGCAATGTGCCATCATTGCTGGAAAAAATCAACAGAAAGCGAAGAAAAAAATGTTTGAAAAAATTTTTGAAATAATAAAAAAATATGAAACGATAATAATTCACAGGCACAAAAATCCTGACGGCGACGCAATGGGAAGTCAAATCGGAATTTATAATATTTTAAAAGATGCGTTTCCGGAGAAAAAGATATACAAAGTGGGCGATTATGCCGGAAGATATGCGTTTATGGAAGGTTCCGAAATGGACGAAATCCCTTGTGAAATATACGAAAACGCACTTGCGATAATTTTAGACACTTCCGCTTCATATCTTATTTCCGATGAAAGATACAAGAGTGCAAAGGAAATTATTCGTATAGACCACCACATTTTTTGCGAAAAAATAGGGTCGTGGGAGGTCACTGACACGTCCTATGAGAGTTGTTGCGGACTCATTACGGAGTTCGCATTGGAGCAAAATCTTCCCTTGTCCCCCGTCTCTGCGAAGGCACTTTACACGGGTATGGTGACCGACTCGGGCAGATTCCGCTATGATTCAACCACGAGCAACACTCATCGCCTCGCTTCCGAACTTATGAAGCAAAAGTTCGACACAACAGACATATATTCCAACCTCTACGCCGATGATTACAAGTTCATTCGCTTGCGTGCGGAATACGTTCTCAAAATCCAATTTACGGATTACCGTGTTGCCTACATTTACACCACCAAAGAAGAGGCAGACGCATACAGATTTGACACGTTTACACTTTCACGCAGTATGGTAAACTGCATGGCGGACATCAAGGGCGTTGATATTTGGGTAAACTTTACGGAGACAGACAACGGAGTTCTTGCCGAACTTCGTTCATCAAAATTCAACATCAATCCCGTTGCGGTAAAATACGGCGGAGGCGGTCATGCCAAGGCAAGCGGTGCAACACTCAAAGACCGTGACGAGGCTATGATGATGCTCTCCGATTTGAACGATTACAACAGATAAAGGATTTACACTTATGGCAAACGAAAATATGCAAATCATTCTCGACAAAATAAAGGAATACGATAAAATAATTATTTTCCGTCATTTCAGACCGGACGGAGACGCAATCGGTTCCAGCAAGGGACTTCAAGAAATATTGAAAGTCTCTTTTCCCCAAAAAAAGATTTATCTTCAAAACTGCGACTCTTCCGATTATCTTGCGTTCCTCGGCGGTGAGGACACCCCTTTACCCGATGAAGAATATTCCGACGCACTCGGCATAGTTCTCGATACAAGCACAGCGAAGCGTATTTCAAATCAAAAATACACGCTTTGCAAAGAACTTATAAAAATCGACCACCATATTCCCGTAGAGGAATCGTACGCAAACTACGAATGGGTTGAAGAAAACCGCTCGTCTTGCTGTGAGATGATAGCACATTTTTACAACACGTTTAAAGACTGCCTTAAAATAAATTCAAAAGCGGCAACGTACGTATACACGGGTATGGTTACCGACTCGGGACGATTCAGATACCGTGACGTTTCGGGTGAGACGTTACGCCTTGCCGGCGTTATGCTCGACTGCGGAATCGAAACGGACGTACTCTATGCAAATCTTTACCTCAAAGACCTGAATGCGTTCAAATTCGAATCGGTAGTTCACCAAAAGATGAAGATGACTGAAAACGGCGTGCTTTATATGTGCGTACCCAAGAAAATGCAAAAGAAACTCGGGCTTACGTTTGAGGAGGCTTGCACGTGCGTGGGTTATATGGATTCCGTTAAAAATTCGCTTATATGGCTTGCGTTTATCGAGGGAGACGACGGAGTTTTAAGAGTGAGACTTCGTTCCAGATTCGTTACTGTAAACGAACTTGCCGAACAATATAACGGTGGTGGACATGCCTGTGCGGCGGGTGCTTCTGTTCACTCAAAGAAAGAAATGCACGAACTTATCGCAAAGGCAGATGAAATTCTCAAAAAATACAAGAAAGAAAACGAGGGCTGGCTGTGAAAATTCTTATAACCAACGACGACGGATTTGACGCAGTAGGCATAAGAGTACTTGCGGAATGGGCTAAAAAACTCGGGGAAGTTACGGTGGTTGCACCGAAAAACGAACAGAGCGGAACAAGCCACGGCATTGATTTTATACATCCGACGGAAATAAAAAAGGTTGACGTTATTCCCGGGGTTACCGTATACTCTATGGATTCAACCCCTGCCGACTGCGTAAGATTCGGAATTTTGGGATTAAAACAAAAATACGATTTGGTGCTTTCTGGTATAAATCGAGGCGTTAACGTCGGAGAGGACATTGTTTATTCCGGTACAGTGGGTGCGATTTTCGAAGCAGCGAAAAACGGAGTACCCGCAATTGCGTTTTCCACGTTTCCCGACACACATTTTGAGGCAGGGTCATATCTTGACGACGTTTATCAATATATTTGCGACAACAATTTGCTTGAAGAAAATATACTTTACAACGTAAATATTCCCGATATGGCTACCGGTATTAGAATGACGTATCAGGGTTCACAATATTTTTCGGACAGTTTCGTTCGAAAAGAGGGCGATATCTACATACAAGTCGGCGGTCCTATTCCCGACACGGAACCCGAAAATCTCAACCGTGACACGGTAGCGATACATAAAAATCTTATAAGTATCACTCCTCTGTTATTCACAAGAACAAATATGGAGATATTTAATAAATTCAAACAAAGGAACAAGTGACAATGCAAAAAAACACATCAATCGGCATGAACTTTTACGGTAGCATTACGGTCGGTTTTATGACGATTGCAAACCTGATACACCTGTTATTTACGATTGCAATGACTAACGAGCAAATCGGTACGGGATTAGGCTACGGTACGGATATTGAACTTGCAGTGATTTTTATATGGACGTTTGAATCTATCTTCATTCCGATTATTATTGCAAGCATAGTATTTCTATGTTTGAACGTTATCAAAAAATCGGTACGGATGTTATTCTGGACAAACGTGGCGTTATTGAGTATGTTGATTATGCAATATCTCATTACAAATCTGTTTTTATATATATAAAGACTTAAAAAAAGCGTATCGCTGTGTGATATGCTTTTTTTAGTTTAAACATGTATCTATGTAATTGCAAGACTAACCTTAAAAAGTCAGCCAAAAGGCAAATAGATTTTATACAACGGCATAAGAGCGTGTCTTATAAGCGTCAAAAATCGGTAAGATTACGGCAAAGTATATTTCACTATTACTTGTGCCACTCGATGTATAAGTGAGCGTAGGAGCAGAAAAATCGTCTCTCAGGGTCTCCACGTATGGCGTCGGATTATAATCGGTTTTGGAATCGTGCGTTCCACCACCCGTAACGTTTCCGAACGTTTCACCCCAACCACCGCTGTAATTGAGATATTCTGTAAAATCGTTATAATGATTATACGTATAGAAAACGTATTTTTCATTAACTTCAAGAATGCCGTTATTGTTTCTGTCATATCTGGCATAAACGATGCGTGCGGAACCTCGGGTAATATAGGAGCCGTTATTGTATTCCTGTGCTTTTTGATATGCACTTGCAACTCCGGTTGTTCCTATATCAAGTTCATAGTATTGATACGTTCCGCCACAACCGCTGATATTCGGCAGCTCGGGTTCATATGGGTATGAATAGGTACTGCCCGAAAACGCACTGTGATTAAGGCGAAGATACTCACCCCAGATACTCTTTTTGGGACTGACTTTTTTCCCCTCTTCGTAATTTGCGGGGACGTCACCAAACGCCATAACGTAAGCGGAGACCTCATCGAGCGTGATATATGCCCCGTCTTTATAAATTTTATTTACTAAATTTCCGTTTGAGTCAAGGACGTAGTAAGTCGTTCCGTCACTTGAATATTGTGCCGACGTGTTACGAACGTATTTGCCGTCGATTTGAGGTCTGTATTCTGCCACTTCGGGTTCGGGACTTTGGTCTGACAAATCACCCGACATAAGACCGTGTTGTGTTCTGTAATATGCGTCAGAAGCACTCACGGCAGGACTGTAATTATTATAAAATTCCGTCTTATCGACGTTTTCATATGGATCGCTTTCAAAAACGGGACCGTCGGCGTAGTCAATTGTGGGTATTTCTTTTTGCTGTGTATCTTCGGTAATATTCGGCCGGGTTGAATTACAGCCTACAAGCACCACAAGAGTTACTAAAAGCAATGCCAGAAATTGCTTAAATTTAAATTGCCTTGAATTTTTCATTAAACTTTCTATATTTTCCTTTTCTGTGTTTTCACTCTATTATACCAAAATTACGGCAAAAAATCAATACGTAAATCGCCACACACATAAAGAAACCCCTCGCCTTTCGGCGAGGGGGAAGTCAATACCATATAAAATTAAGCAGTATAAACTTCTATTTGTTCAATACGAATCTGGCTTCCAAGATTTCCTGTTTCAAATGAATCAACTGCGTTTTCAAATTCTATCGTAACGATATCATTGTTACGAGTAATAGTTGCTCCTGATATTGTAATGCTATCCAATCCGGCAAGGTAGTTTCCTTTATAATCATCGAGAGTGAATACAACCTTCTTCATACCCGTATATTCTATCTTAATGTTGGAACCAGCATATGCTCTTGCTGCATATATACCGGTCTGATTATAGTTATCAGTGGTAGAGGCGGATTTCGTATTAGTATAAACTATACCATTTGCCGAATACTTTGTTTCCGAAGTAGACACATATGTGAAGTTTGTAGTTCCCATCATATCAAGTACAGCATGGCTTGCATTATTGTTTTCACCGCCCTGATTGTCATCACCTGTATTATCGCCGTTGTTATCGTCGCCTGTGTTGTCGCCGCCAGCAGGAGTCTCTGCTATCGTGGCAAAACGAGTGATGTAGTTTCCGCTTTCAGCATAAGAAATATTGCAGGGACGGAGGTCAGTATTTGTTCCAAAAGATCCAAGGAAATATTCTACTTCATTGATTGTTACAACAGGTGCGTGAATGGTTTCATTGATTGCCCATACAGAAGCAGGCGTTTCGGTAGTAAGTTTAAGATTAACATACGTTCTACCATTGCTTTCCTTAGCAAACGCTTCAATGTATGTCTTTGCTTCACCGTTCATAAAATAAATGTAGTAACCATCGGTTGCAGTTTCAAGATATACGTCTACTGCACTATTTGCTTCGGAAGTAACATTTCCGTAGAAATCGCCTGCTGTTCCGTCAAAGAACATATTTGTATTATTTGTGGTGTGTTCATAGAAAAACTTATAAGCGGTTCCAACTGTCGGATTTTCAACTACGGAAGGAGCAATAACTGTATTACCGCCGTTATTGTCATCGCCGTTGTTATCGTCGCCTGTGTTGTCGCCACCTGCGGGGGCTTCTGCTATAACGACAAGGTGAGCGATAAAGTTGGTATCTTTCTTGCTCATCTTATTAAGGCTGATAGAATTGTATGTGTTATACGTTCCGAAGAAGTAAGTTGTGTCTCCAACCTTAATTGTAGGAGCATGAATCTCACTGTCAATAACGATAGGAGTTTCAGGCTTCTCTGTCACAAGTTTGAAGTTTGTGAACGTTCCATTATCATTTGTTTCGCTTACTGCGGTAATATATGTCTTTGTTGAACCAGCCATAAAGTACATGTAAAGACCGCCGTCGATTTCTTCGAGATACACGTCAACTGCATCTTCATGGTTTGTAGTAACGGCACCATAGAATTCGCTCATCTTGCCTGCGAAGTAAATGTCGGAATTATTGGTTCCTTGATAGATATGCAACTTATACGCCGTACCTGCAACAGGGTTCTCAACGATTGTGGGAACAAGTGTGGGAGCGGGTTCAAGCGTAAGTTCTATTGTCTTAGTTACTGTTGTTTCACCAAGTGTAAGTGTAGCGGTAAGAGTTACTTTTATCTGTTCACTTCCGAGAGTTACAACTGCACCCTTATCGGTAATAGCAACCGCATCGTTATCGGAAGCCCATGTAATCTTAACGTCTGTGTAAGTAGTTCCGGCTGTGGGAAGTGTAATCGTGCTGTTGGACTTAATTGTCGTGGAAGAAATTGTAAGATCATTCTTTTCAACTTCTACCTTTTCAGCGTCTGTTCTTGTAATTTCGGAGATATATTCGAAAGCGTTTGCGGAAACGGGTTCAAGGTAAATAGCACCGTTATAAGCGGTTACAACACCTGTTACGTTTGCGAGCCATGCCTTATGTTCGGAGTGACCTTTCTTAATGCTTGCAAGATCATCATCGGAAACACTCGTAGGAACATTCTTTGCACGAACGTAGGACTCTATATTACCAAGTCTGAATTTAAGGTAAGCGTCAGAGGAGAAATCCTGTGTTGTGATTTCTACGCCCTTAATGGTTACGAGCATACCAACCTTATTAAGGAGTGCGTCAGCTTTAGCGTCTTCTGCGTTCTTGAACGTTTCGGTGATATCTACGGGAGTTACTTCCTTAATTGTGGAATCAATGATTTCGGCAGAAGCCTCTTTGATTTCGTGAACACCGTTATAAATATCTTTTTGACCTGTAATCTGAACTGTCATACCGAGTTTGATGCCAAGTTCCAAAGGATCCTGTGAAGTGAGATAATATACGTAATAACCGCCCTCACCGCTCAAATCAGCAAGATAAAGTTGGTTCTTACCTTCGCTGTTTACAGTCTTAGAGTGAATAGCCACTACAACGCCCTGAACTATAACAGTATCGCCCGATGCGGCGGCAATGTATTCATCATGAGAGTTCAATTCAAACTTAGGAACTTTACACTTAAATTCAAGAGTTTTTGTTGTTCCGTCGGGGGCTTTAATTGTTGCCGTAAGTGTATAACTTACATCCTCTTCGGATTTTTCATCAACGTCGATTGTTACTTCTTTGTCACCTTCAACAACTTTTACCTTATCGGAATTGGTTGTCCAAGTGATGGTGTACGTTACGCCGTCGCTTACGAACTGAGAAACGAGAGTGAAGTCAGAGGGGGTTTCGGCGTCGAGGTATTTCTTATACAAATTCTTTACGTATGCTGTTGCACTGTCAAGGTCGTATTCTTCATCTTTCTTGCTACATCCCACAACTGCAAAAGCAGAAATGCAAAGCACAAGAGCGAGTATAAGCACTAATACTTTTTTCATAATAACTCCTTAATTTTTGAAAAAAATCACTGGATGTTTATGTCCTTAATGGACAATACTTTTATCTGGTAACTACCGTCATAATAGTCGATAATTCCCTTTACGTCTATGGTTTTACCCTCAAAGGCACTTGCGGTGATAACGTTTTTATTGTCATCTGTAAGAACCGTTGTACGAACGGAAATTCTTTCGCCGTTTACGCTGCAAGTAAGAGTCATTGCTCCGTCGGATGAACCGCCGTTATTTGTGGTGTAAACTTCTTCAACTTTAAGGTTTTTCATAGACACGGAAGTGTTAAGAGTAAGTTCGGCGTATTTGAAATCCTTAATGGTTTCTTCGCCGTCAACCATAACCGTAACACTTACCTTACCGTTAAGGAACGTTTCTGCGTCTATTTCGGTGAATGCCACATCAATACCGCTTTCAAGTTTCTTAATGGTAACATCTTCAAATGCACTGTATTTTACGTCGGATATTTGGTACGTTCCGCCTGCCTCATAATATTGCATTGAGCCAATCATACGCACCTTATTTCCGGGTTTCAAGATTGAAAGTCCCGAGAAACTGAATCCGTAGTAAACCTGTATACCGTTATAAACGCCCGTTTCTTCATCAAAGGCTTCGATGAACACACCGTTATCGCCTGTGTTTTTGGAAACAATGCCTTCAAATGCAACCTTTGTTCCAACGTATGCTTCGGGATTTGTACGAAGTTCTTTTATCGTAACTTCCTGATATTCACCGTAGTAGAAATCAGGGTCTTTCTCATCGGAGTAAACGTACAAAAGGTGTGCTTTTGCCTGGTTTATTGCGTTCATACAGTATTCGCCGTAGCGATTGTTTGCAGAGTTAGATGCAATTGCAAGTCCCTCTTGCAAAAGTTCGAGATTGAGATTTCTATAATCTTCATCTTCTGCTGTCTTATACCAAATCCAAACGAGGTATCTGCTTCCCGTAGAGTCAACGTTCCAATTGTCATCGTCGCTCTCTATGTATATCGAAGTTGCACTTTTGAGTTTTTCTTTGGTATAATTAGACGCTTTCTTTCCCCATTCCTCGATTTTACCCGTGGATTCGGGTGTATTTACGGCAAGGTATCTTGCTTTAAGGATACCGTTTGCGGAAACGGAAGTGGGAACGTTGAAGTGCGTCGTATCACCGTCGATATACTGCTTTACCGTAACTTCGATTTTATTGGTATTCGACGTCATATCAAGTTTGAGTTGTGAAACGTAATCGACAAATTCGAGTTTGTCGTCACCATTTTGGTCATCCTTCCCGGTGTCGCAGGACACAAAGCATCCTGCGATAACACCGATGAGAAGACATATCAATAAAATTCTTGAAATATGCTTCATTTCAAAACTCTGAATTACTGCTTATATTCGCAGTTTGCAACTGCCGTAGCAAAGTTATCGGCAATCATCTTTTTCTTATCGGTTGCTTTTGCGTATTCAACCATACATTTTTGGAGCAATGCACCTACTTCGTCACGAGCGTCGGAAGAGCCATTGAATGCAGGAGATACGTAGTAAGCGTCTTTCTGTTCAAGACAAACCTTTGCGGAGAGTGCCGCTACGTTATCATAGCCGTCTGCACCTTCCATAAAGGAAGCATACTTTTCATTCTGAGATACAGATTCAATTACGGGAACGTAACCGGAAGCCATACCGAACTCTGCCTGGAAGTCTACACAAGAAGTGAGGTACTTCACGAAGAGCCAAGAAGCGATTGTTTCCTGGTCAGAGTGACCGTTGAATATACAGAGGGACGGACCCTGAGAAATAACCTTGGGGTTAGATGCGTCAACCTGAGGAATTGTTGCTATACCAACTTCGAAAGGATAGTTACCCTCTTCATCGGCAGTAGGTCTCTGGTGAGTTGCACCTGCGGAAGAACCGATGGACATATAAGATTTTGTCTTACCGGAATCGGTTGTTGTGAAAAGACCGGACGTGTACGAGCCGTAAATTTCCTGAGTTGTTACGTAACCTTTGGAGTGCCATTCGGAGAATCTTTCAACAAACTCTCTGTTTTTCTCGTTATTAAAGAGGAAGTGGCTATCTGCGGTATCGTCAGCGGTTGTATAATCCGAGCCGTACTGTTCACACATTGTGATGAACCAGTTAGGTTCTGAGTCGTAACCGAGAGGAACACAGTTAGGGTCGATTTCGAGAATTTTCTGGCAAAGTGTTTCCATTTCGTCCCAAGTTGTGGGAACTGTGAGGTTATGCTCTTTGAAGAAGTCTACGTTGTAGTAGAGAACTTCTGTGGACTTAACCATAGGAAGTGTGTACATTTTACCGTCGCCGAATGCTCTTCCCTCTTCGTAGTAAGCGTCGATGAAATCATCGAGTTGTGCCTGCGTGAAGCCGAGCGTTTCAGTTGTTCCGTCTTTACGTGTTACAGTTGCTGTACTATTGATAAGGTCGTCAAGAGTAACTACCGCACCTGCAAGATTGTAAAGAGCAACGTGGTCAGGATAGCAATAAGCAATGTTAGGCTGGTTGCCAACCGTAAGTTCGGTGCTTATCTTGTCACGAACATCGTCATATCCACCGTCCTGAGTGTGTTCAATGTGGATATTCGGGTACATATCGTTAAATTTTGCAATGTACTTGTCCAAAACGTCTCTGAGGTTCTGACCCATTGTGTGAGAGAAAGTAATTGTTACTTCACTGCCGTCATAGGTCATACCAGCTTCGTATACGAACTTACCGTTGTTTGACTTCTTGTTACTGCAAGAGGCAAGTGCGATACTGTTAAAGACAATCGTTGCAAGCAAAAGTAATGCTACGAGTACCTTTTTCATTTTGTTTTCCGTCCTTTTTTATTTTTTATTGTTAAAGCCCATATCCCGCACAAGCGGGAGCAAAAGCGATTAACCTTTTATACCGCTTCTCGATACGCCCTTCATAATATACTTTCTGAGGAAGAGGAATACGAGGAACAGAGGGAACGATACTATTGCAACCGCCGCCATCTGTACGGGATAGTTTACAAGTTCGTCTACCGTGAAGTCTGCACCTCTGAGACCGTTGGTGATAAGAAGGTGTGCGTCGTCGTTGGCAACAAGATTAGGCCATACGTACGAGTTCCACGAACCCATCATCTTCAAAATCGTAATAGAGATGAGAGTAGGGAGAGAAAGCGGAATCATAACTTTAAGCAAATATTTGAAATCGCTTGTACCGTCAACCTTTGCGGCAAGGTAAAGTTCATTTGGTATTTGCATAAAGTTTTGTCTTAACAAATAAATGTAGAACACGCTTACAAGGAACGGTACTATAAGAACCGTATACGTATTCATCCAACCGAACGTATTGACGGTTGAATAGTTTGTAATGGTGAAAAGTTCACCGGGAATCATCATCGTCGCAAGAAGTGCGGCAAAGAGTGCGTTTTTGCCTTTAAATTCAAGGCGTGCAAACGCAAATGCGGAAAGAACGGTTACAACAAGTGAAAGAATTGTCGAAACCACACCTACAAAAACAGTGTTTTTGAAAAGCGTTCCGATATTTGCGGTTGAAAATGCGTCGATATAGTTTTTCCAAACAACGGTTTTTGGTATAATCGTAGGAACCGTCAAATAATATTCGTCCATTGATTTAAGAGACGAGATAATCATCCAATAAAACGGGAAAAGAACTATAAACGCCATAATAAGCAAGAATACGTAAAGACCCACCTGGGAAAGTACGCCCTTTACTTTTTGAGCCGTGGAAACTTTTTGAATGTCACGCTCTTGCATAATCTTTATTTCTGACATACTTTAAGCCTCCTCAATCAATAATGCGTCTTCTTCTTGCTGACGTAAAGGTTTATCATAGTAACTATGAAAATTATGCCGAACAAGATAAGAGCGGCGGCAGATGCACGTCCTTGATGATTGGTCAAAGCATCGTAAATGTATCCGACCATGGTATTAAGTCGTCCTTTATCTCCGGCAGGACCCATATTGTCTCCGAATACACCGACAATACTCGTATATTCCTTAAATCCGCCGATAAATCCGGTAATTACAACGTATGCAATCATAGGAGAAAGAAGCGGAACAGTTATCTTTGTGAACACACGAAGTTTCGGCGTACTGTCGATTTTAGCCGCTTCGTAGTACTGCTTGTTTACACTCTGCAATCCGCCGAGAAGTATAAGTATCTTAAACGGAAGTGCATTCCATACGATGTAAATTACCATTACCCATATGTTAGCCCAATAAGACGAGCCTGCATTTATCCAGTTGATGGGACTTATACCGAACACGCCGAGTATATTGTTTATTACGCCCGCCGTGGTTATTACTCCGTTTTCCGCAGCCGTATTACCGACAATGTTAAACATTGCGGCAAATACCATTCCTATTGCAATTGAGTTTGTAACGTAAGGCAAGAAGAATATCGTTTGCAAGAATTTCTGCAAAAACTTAATAGAATTAAGGCATACCGCTATTACGAGTGCAAGAATGGTAGAAATCGGAACTGTGAGTACACAAAGCAAAAGAGTGTTTTTCAAACAAGTCTTGAACTGCGAATATTCAACGACCTTTTTGAAGTTGCCGAATCCGAAATCAAACTTCTTGCCTCCCAAAGAAGCAAGCATACTGTAATCTTCGAGGAAAGCCATACGGATGGTATTGATAATTGGCCAAACCGTAAATATAAGAAGCAATATTATTGCAGGTGCCAAATAGAGCCACGCTTTCCATTGGTGTTTACTGTCAACCATATTTTACCTCCTCAGAAATATATTCTCTCTTCTGTTTCAGCGTCGAAGATAAATACCTTATGAGGCTTCAAAGAATACTTGATTGTTTCATTTGTAACGTCAATCTTAATATCCGAGTTAACAATCGCTCTTACAATGGGGTTAAGAGATGCGTCGTTAGTACATACAACACTCATATCACGTCCCATAACTTCAACGTTGGAAAGGTTACAAGAAAATTCACCGTCGGCGTTGGGAACAAATGCCTCGGGACGAATGCCAACGGTTACGTCTCTGTCGCACACACCGGGTGTGGGAAGAACCGCCTCGGCACCGATATAGAGCATTTCGTTTTCAACTCTGCCACGGAACACGTTAATAGGGGGCGTTCCGAGGAATTTCGCAACGAAAAGGTTTGTGGGGTTATCGTAAATTTCCTGAGGCTTTCCAACCTGCTGGATAACACCGAGTTTCATAACAACGATAAGGTCGGATATACTCATCGCCTCTTCCTGGTCGTGAGTTACAAACAAAGTTGTAATTCCCGTTTCTTTTTGGATACGGCGAATTTCTTCTCT
This sequence comes from uncultured Clostridium sp., assembly GCA_964526505.1. Lineage (GTDB taxonomy): Bacteria > Bacillota > Clostridia > Oscillospirales > CAG-272 > SVTX01. The sequence goes on along the minus strand of CAZGJC010000001.1, from coordinate 73,338 downwards.
CGTTTGGAGACGGAGACGTGCGTCAAGGTTTGACAGAGGCTCGTCCAAAAGAAGTACACGAGGCATTTTTACCAATGCTCTCGCAATAGCAACTCTCTGTTGCTGACCACCCGAGAGTTCACTGGGCTTACGATCCATAAGTTCATCAATCTGAACAAGTTTCGCCACCTGATATGCACGTTCAAGCATTTCTTCTTTGGGAAGTTTGTCTTTACCTTTAAGGTTTTGGAGCGGAAACATAATGTTCTGCTTTACAGTCATATGCGGATAAAGAGCATAGTTCTGGAACACAAGACCTACTCCTCTGTTTTCGGGGGAAAGCGTTGTTACATCTTCATCACCAAAAAATATCTGTCCCGAAGAGGGTTTCTGCAAACCGCTTATCATATAAAGCGTTGTACTTTTACCGCAACCGGAAGGTCCGAGAAGACCTACGAGAGTTCCGTCCGGGACGGTAAAGGTAAAATCGTTTACTGCTGTTACCGTATCATTAGACTTTTTGTTACGGCTCGGGAAGATTTTTGTTAGATTTCGTAATTCAACTTTCATTTCATCTAACCTCCATGAGTGTATATACTTATTTATTTTTTATCGAAGTAATTTATCGACAATCAATACGTTGTTTTAGATACCTTTTCTTCGTGTATCTTTTGCATATAAGCAATCATTTCCTGTTCATTTTCAAATATCATCTGCGTGTTTACATCAACCACGACCGTATCCGCAAGAAGATCGTGTATTGCGGAATTGGTTCTCGTAGTTGCCATAGCTATTATTTCGAGAATAAGTATGCCGGCGACAATAATCAATCCGGTTCCGAGATTAAGTACACCAAACCAAACCATGATCACCATAAATACGGGAACCATAGTTTCTATTGTAAATTTGCCGAGCAACATTCTTATAAATTGTACTATCGTTTTGGCTTTTACCGAATTTGTTCGCATAACCGCCAATCCGAATATTTTCTTTCCGAGCGTTTGACCGTTACCGAATATAAGCGGAATCATGAATTCCAAAATCATATACGCCCATAAAATACCGACAACGGCAATTATAATGGATTTGTTGAATATTTTTTCATAGAGACCACGTATCTCTTTATCGGCGTTCAATTCCCTGTCCGCCTCTTCGTATTTTTTCAATTCTTCTTCGGTCAGATTATCGTAGTTCTCGGAATAATCATCAAATTTAATACCGTATTTTTCTTCGTATGCCGCCTGGAGTTTTTCAAAAGCCTCAATATCGTTATCGACCCCCACAAGTGCCGACATAAGGACTCCTATTCCGATGGCAACGACCGCCAAAATAATAAAATCAAATAAAAGTGACGATATTCTTTTCCAAAGGCTTGCTTTCTGCAAATCACAAATCATACGCCGATTCCTTCCGAATGATTCGAGCAAATCCAAAAGCACGTAAAACGTCATTTTACGTGTAAAAAACTCGAATAATGTTGGCACTTTCGCCTGACCGCAAAAGCACATTCTAAATCTATCACAAAGTATTATATCACATTTATCGACAGAACGCAACAGTTTTTTGTACTCGGGAAATTTTTCGTACAAAATGCAATATTGTCAGGTGCTTTTTTTGTGACTATTTTTTGCATAATTTTTGTTGATTTTATGATTGCACTTTAAGCATATGTCGCTACCGTGATTTTACAAATATTTTTCAAATATCGGTTGACAGATAAAGTTTTTTTTTGTATAATCAAAGCGGAAAATTAAACTATAAATAAAGGAAGGAATTTTAAAATGGCAGACATTCAAAATATCTTATCAAAATGTGATCATACGCTTCTTTCGCAAACTGCGACGTGGGAAGATATTAAAGCAATATGCGACGACGGAATGAAGTATTCTACCGCATCGGTTTGTATCCCCCCGAGTTTTGTAAAGCAAGCAAAAGAATACGTAGGAGACAAACTTGCTGTTTGTACGGTAATAGGCTTTCCCAACGGATACAACACAACCGCAGTAAAAGTTTTTGAAACTTCGGACGCAATAAACAACGGTGCGGACGAAATCGATATGGTTATCAACGTCGGTCTTTTGCGTGAAGGCAAAGACGACGACATTTGTGAAGAAATACATCAAATCAAAAAGGCTTGCGGAAACAAAATCCTCAAAGTTATAATCGAAACATGTTTACTTTCGGACGAAGAAAAAATCCGAATGTGCAAAATTGTTACAAAAGCGGGTGCCGACTACATTAAAACGTCCACGGGATTTTCAAGTGCCGGTGCAACATTACAGGACGTTAAACTTATGCACGATAACGTAGGCGATGGCGTTCTCGTAAAAGCGGCAGGAGGAATTTCCGGTCTTGACGACGCACAGGCATTTATCGACGCAGGTGCATCACGACTCGGAACGAGTAGAGTCGTAAAAGCAGTAAAAGGCATTCAGGGTTCGGGATACTGATTTGATTTTTTGCAAAAAAAAGAGGGTTATTCCCTCTTTTTTTCGCAAATATTTGAAAAAATGGTATTGCATTTTAGCACAATCTGTGATATACTGTGTTACGGTAATTAAATACGGAGGCATAGCTCAGTTGGTTAGAGTACTTGCTTGACATGCAAGGGGTCGCAGATTCGAGTTCTGCTGTCTCCACCAGCACGCAGTATCTGCACACATTATCTATGGCATGTAGCGATCTGCCTAGCTTCATACCACGGGGTGCAATTCGGATTTCACTCCAAACGTTTAAACAAAAAAGAGGTCATCAGACCTCTTTTTTGTTTATACAAATCATCAATAACATGTAAATGCAAAAATCAGGGCAATTGTAAATAATATGTGAACGGGCATTCAGTTAACATTCGTTTAAAATAACAGCTATATAATCCAACCACAATATTTCTTGAAAAAGAAAGGTAGATAATATTATGAACAAAGTTAAAGTAATCACCGATTCCTGTGCCGACCTTGACGAGGAACTTCTTACACAATATGACGTTGATTATGCAAAAATGTCTACGGTTTACAACGGGTATCAATCCCCTGCCATAACGACGTGGACTGACAATGAGGCACATGATTTCTATGAGATTATGAGATGCGGAAATCGTATAACTACGTCGCAAGTATCGGTAGATGAATTTCAGAAAATATTCAAAAAGTATCTGTCGGATGGATACGATATTGTTTACATAGGATGTTCAACCAAGCAATCGGGTTCCGTGAATACCGGTTACGTTGTTGCAAACAAAATGCTTTCCGACTATCCTAACTCCAAAATTTACTGCATAGATTCACTAAACGCATCTATCGGAGAAGGAATGCTTGCAATAGAAGCATCGAAAATGGCACAAGACGGACTTTCGTCAGATGAGATATACGTCAAGATAATGGGTATGAGAAACCATGTAAATCAATACGTTACCGTACATTCGCTTGACGCCTTGCGACGTGCCGGAAGAGTTAAAGCATCTGCGGCGTTTTTTGGTAATATAATGGGTGTAAAACCGATTTTGATTTCCGATGCAGACGGAACGCAAACTCCCTGCAAGAAAGTTAAGGGGCGTCAAAATTCATTATGTGAAATAGTTTCTCAACTAAAAAGTTCCATAATCAATCCGGAAACTCAGACAATATATATTGCTCACGGAGATTGCTCACAAGAAGAAATTGATTTCGTCACAAACACCGTAAAAAATGAAATAAATTGTAAAAATATTCACACAGTATACGTCGGTCCCATTATCGGTGCGTCAATAGGACCGGACGCAATAGGCGTTTGGGGATTTGGTCAAGAAATCACTTATAAAGTCGGAGAAATTAAATGATGACAAATTATGATAAAGTCAACGGGGCTTGTTACGCTCATATGATCTCGGCAGGTGCCGCAAATCTGAAAGAACACGTCAATGAAGTAAACGATTTAAACGTCTTCCCTATCCCCGACGGAGATACAGGAGAAAATATGCTCCTTACCATGCTCGGTGGGGCGGAAATCGAGATATCCAAAACAGAAAGTCTGTCAGATGCGGCACAACGTATATCAAATGGTATGCTACTTGCGGCACGGGGGAATTCGGGAGTCATTCTCTCGCAATTTTTCGACGGAATAACACGTGGATTCTCGGAAAAAGTTGAGGCTGATGCAGACGCAATGTGCGAGGCATTCAAATTAGGTGTAAAAAAAGCATATGATGCGGTTATGACGCCAACAGAGGGTACGATTTTAACCGTAATCCGTGAGGCAACCGATTACGCTTGCACGCAAAACCCAACCACACCTTCTGATTTTCTCGATGCATTTATATGCGAGGCGGAAAAATCTCTGAAAAATACTCCGTCTTTGCTCCCCGTGTTGCAAAAGGCGGGCGTGGTAGATTCAGGAGGTGCCGGTCTTATATATATAATCGACGGAATGAGACGTGTATTGAACGGAGATGCAACTTATTCCGTTTCAACACACAATCAAAAATCTAATGATATTGACCTTGATGCATTCGATGAGGACAGCGTTCTGGAATTCGGATATTGCACCGAACTTTTGGTAAGGCTTCAAAACGCAAAAACAAACGTTGACAATTTTGACATATCGATTGTAACAGATGAACTCACCAAAATAGGCGATTCCATAGTCGCCGTAAAAAACGGCAGTATTTTGAAAATACACGTTCACACGAAAACCCCGGACGTTGTTTTGGCATTATGTCAAAAATTCGGAGAATTTCTGAAAGTTAAAATCGAGAATATGTCTCTCCAACACAACAATATTATATCGGAAAAAGAAGATATAAAACCTGCCGTTCAAAAAGAAAAAAAGGATTACGGTGTGGTTGCCGTTGTATCAGGAGAAGGCATAAAGCAACTTTTTTTGAACATCGGTGCCGACTTTATTGTAGATGGCGGTCAAAGCAACAACCCCTCTGCGGAGGATTTCTTACGTGCATTTGATGCAGTGTGTGCAAAAACAATATTTGTTTTTCCCAATAACAGCAACGTCATTCTTGCGGCAAAGCAAGCGTCGAGTATGTACAAAGATGCAGACGTTCGTGTAATCGAAAGTAAAACAATAGGAGACGGATATTCCGCACTGTCTATGCTTGACACGGATATTGGGAATACCGACGATATTGTTCGTGAACTTGAAGATGCAATGTGCGGTGTCGTTACAGCGGAAATATCACGTTGTGTAAGAAACGTGGAGACTGCGGATATGAATTTGAGTATCGGAGATTACATAGGTTTTGTCGGCAAAGAACTTATAGCAAAAGGAAGCAACTGTGTCGAAGCGGTTTGCAGAACCGCCGATAATCTAAATCTAAGTCGCTATGACATTTGCTTTATCATACGTGGAATTGATTCCAATGATGAAGATTTTGCGAAAATTCAAAAGAATCTTTCTGAAAAATATCCCGGAAAAGAATTTTTTGTCATAAACGGAATGCAGGAAATATACGATTACATTCTCATATTGGAATAAAGTACGCATATGAAAATTTTATTATTTGTTTGTGTGGCAATTTCTTCATATTTAATTGCCGGAATAAATCCCGCAATTATAATATCAAAATGCGTTTACAAAAAAGACATACGTGAATGTGGCAGCAAAAACCCCGGTTTTACAAACTTCAAAAGATGTTTTGGACTGAAATGGGCAATTCCTGTTATGATTTTCGACCTATTGAAATCGGCACTCCCGTCAATACTTTTCGGAACTATATTCGGACAATTGTACGATTTACGCCAGGTGGGGATAACTTTCACTTGCCTATTTGCAATGCTCGGTCACGCATATCCGATATGGTATCAATTCAAGGGAGGAAAGGGATTTTTGGTGTGTCTGTCGTCAACGTGGGTTCTCGATTGGCGTATAGGACTGTTATCGACCACAATAATGGTCATATTACTTTTGACGACAAAGTATATGTCACTGGCAACAATGGTCGCCATGCTTGTATGTCCGCTTTTATTAGTCCTATTCGGTGCAGATTCTGTTTTCTCCGTAGTGCTTTATGTAATTGACGTGTTATTTATGATATACCGTCACCGTGCAAATATCAAACGACTTTTTTCACACAGTGAATCCAAATTTGTTTTTAAGAAAACATAAAGTACAAGCAAAAAAGTCCGCATTTTGCGGACTTTTTTGCTTGTATATAAGTTAAATATGACCGATTTCGTCTATAATTTCGGTAACAAGGGCTTTAAATTGCACCGCCACTCTGTCAGCGGTTTCCTGAACTTCACTGTGGCTGAGTTTTTGATCAAGAACTCCCGCCGCCATATTTGTAATGCAGGAAACACCGCAAACTTCGATACCCATATGTCTTGCAGCAATCGCCTCGCAAGCCGTACTCATACCAACGGCATCTCCTCCGAGAATTCTGCACATTCTTACTTCGGCAGGAGACTCATAACTCGGACCTGTCAATTGCATGTAAACGCCCTGTTTTAAATTGATATTACATTTGCTTGCGGCAGATAGTATGCATTCTCTGAGTTTTTTGCTGTAAATTTCACTCATATCCGGAAATCTTGCTCCGAAATCATCAATATTTCTTCCAAGCAAGGGATTGGGTACAAAAGTTGCTATTTGGTCGGTGATCATCATAAGGTCACCTGCGGAAAAACTTGTATTCACTCCACCCGCCGCATTTGTCAAGAGAAGTTTCTTTATACCGAGCATACCCATTATTCTTGTTGGCAAAACAACATCGGACATGGCATACCCTTCATAATAGTGAACTCTTCCCTGCATAATAACAACGGGAACGCCACGAACGTATCCGAAAACAAAACGACCTTTGTGTCCGGCGACGGTTGAGGTGGGGAATCCGTCGATTTCATCATAATTTATAACCGCTTCAACTTCAATTTCTTCCGCATAAGCACCGAGTCCGGAACCGAGAATTATTCCGACGTACGGTTTAAAATCAGTTTTTTCCTTTATGCTTTTAAGGCAAGTCAAAAGTTTGTTATACATTTTTATTTCTCCTTATTTTTATTCTCTTTATTATCATATCACATTTTCGATTTTTTTTCAACACAAAAAACAAATATTATATTTGTTTTTGTTTGAGGCATAAAAAATTTTTCCGAGGACAAAATTTTTTTTATAATTCTATTTACAAACAGGATATTTTTTGATATAATATCGGTGTTAAAATTTTAGTGTACCGATATAGACATGTCGGTCAAAGGAGTGAAAATTATGAGTCGTATGGTTGGAACAGTATCACGAGGTGTTCGTGCCCCCATTATCCGTAGCGGTGACGATATCGCACAGATAGTCACGTCATCTGTACTTGACGCTGCCAAAGAAGAAGGCTTTGAAATCAGAGACAGAGATGTCGTTGCTATGACAGAAGCAATTGTCGCACGTGCCCAAGGGAACTATGCGTCGGTTGAAAATATTGCCGATGACGTAAGAGCGAAATTCGGTGGTGAAACAGTAGGCGTTATATTCCCTATCCTCAGCCGTAACAGATTTGCTATATGTCTCCGTGGAATTGCTATGGGTGCAAAGAGAATCGTTCTTATGCTCTCTTATCCGTCCGACGAAGTCGGAAACCATCTCATCAGTATCGACGCACTTGACGAAAAAGGTATTGACCCGTACAGAGACGTTCTCAGTCTTTCGAAATACCGTGAACTTTTCGGATACGAAAAGCACAGATTCACCGGTGTAGATTACGTTGAATATTACGAATCAATTATAAAAGAAGCCGGTGCGGAATGCGAAATAATCTTTGCAAACAATTGCCGTGCGATTCTTGACTATACAAAGAATGTTCTCAACTGCGATATCCACACACGTGTACGCACAAAGAGACTTCTCAAATCCGCAGGTGCGGAAATAGTTTACGGACTTGACGAAATTTTAAATTCTTCAATAAACGGAAGCGGATATAATGAAAATTACGGTCTTCTCGGTTCCAACAAGGCAACGGAAGACACCGTTAAACTCTTCCCCCGTGAATGTCAACCCGTCGTAGACCAAATTCAGAAAAACATTTTCGAAGCAACAGGTAAGCATGTTGAAGTTATGGTTTACGGTGACGGTGCATTCAAAGACCCTGTTGGAAAGATATGGGAACTTGCGGACCCGGTAGTTTCTCCCGCATACACATCGGGACTTGTCGGAACCCCCAACGAACTCAAACTTAAATATCTCGCAGATAACGATTTCGCATCTCTTACCGGAGATGAACTCAAAGACGCAATCAAGGAAAAGATCCACCAAAAAGATGAAAACCTTGTCGGTCAAATGGCATCGGAGGGTACAACTCCTCGTCGCCTCACGGACCTTATAGGTTCGCTTTGCGACCTCACGTCAGGCTCCGGAGATAAGGGTACGCCCATCGTTTATATACAAGGATATTTCGACAACTATACAACAGAATAATTTTACAATGTGATGTAAATAAATACCCCGAGACAGTTGATTAAAGTTCCGCAAAACGGCTTTAAAAACTCTCTCGGGGGTTTTGTTTATATTACTGTGCATCTCCGTCTGTGCAACGTATCGTGCAACTGTCCGTATTTAAAATCCACTGTCTTCCCTTTGGAATATTATTCCATTCTTCAAGTGTGCCTCGGTAAATAACAGTTTGCAAATTGTCACATCCGAGAAAAACTTTTTCGTTGATTTGACCGACACTTCGTGGGATTTCGATTTCTTTGAGTGCAGTGCAGCCGCTAAACAACGCATATTCAAACGAAGAAACTCTGCAAGATTCACCAAACAATACACTTTCAAGACTCGTACAAGCATCGGCAATTATACTGTTTCCTCCGACAATCACGGCACCGTTTCCGAATGCACTTTTTCCTATATGCGTTATGCTGTTCGGTATTTTAATGCTTTTTAAATTCACACAACCGCTAAACGCATACTCTCCTATTTTCGTTACGTTGCTATCGCTTTCAAAGTCAACGGTTTCTATGCCGGTACATTTAAAAAATGCCGAGTCGTCAATTGCCACTACCGGTTTTCCGTTATATTCAGCAGGTATCAAAACGTCTGGACTTTTATACGTTCCAATGCTTGTAACCACATACGATTTTTCGTCGTCGGATAATTTATATCCGAATGTACCGATTTTATTGGAATCTTGATTACCGTTTTCACTGTCATTGTCCGACGCAGGTGAACAAGACACCAAACAAGCAAGAAACAACGCCACCACAATCATAAAACAAAATATTTTTCTACTCATTTTACCCCTCCTTTTTACTTATATATCATAACGCATAAAACATTCTTTGTCAACAACCAATTTTTAATTTAGCATTTTTTGTATTACCTATTGACAAGGTAGGTAATGCGTGGTATAATCCTTTTGCTTACCGAGATGGTAGGTAAAAGTGAGGATACCTTTATGAAGAACTATTTTGAAAAACTTGTGCGAGAAAATTTCCGTTTCGGTCGAATGTGATTTTACCAAATAAAACGCATAAACGCTCTGTCGAGCAATTAAAACACATTTAATAAAAGAAAAGGAAATTTTACATATGTCAAACTATAAATTTGAAACACTTCAACTCCACGTAGGTCAAGAAAACGCAGATCCGACGACAGGATCACGTGCTGTGCCGATTTACCAAACAACCTCCTATGTTTTCGACAACTGCGAACACGCATCCGCTCGATTCGGTTTAACAAATTCGGGTAACATTTACGGCAGACTTACAAATTCCACACAAGAAGTTTTAGAAAAAAGAATTGCCGCACTTGAAGGTGGTGTCGATTCACTTGCACTTTCATCGGGTGCGGCCGCAATTTCTTATACACTGCAAGCACTCGGACAAAGTGGCGGACATTTTGTTGCACAAAAAACAATTTACGGTGGAAGTTACAATCTGCTCGCTCACACCCTCCCCACTCTCGGAATCACTGCAACTTTTGTCAATATTCACGACTTATCGGAAGTTGAAAACGCTATAAAAGACAATACAAGAGGAATTTATATCGAAACTCTCGGAAATCCAAACAGTGACATCCCTGATATAGATGCCCTGAGCGTTATCGCACACAAATATAATTTACCGCTTATTGTTGATAACACATTCGGAACACCTTTTTTCATTCGTCCGATTGAGCACGGAGCCGACATTGTTATTCACTCCGCAACAAAATTTATCGGAGGTCACGGAACAACCCTCGGAGGCATAATTGTAGATTCAGGTAACTTTGATTGGTCCGCATCAAAAAAATACTCGGCAATATCAGAGCCGAATCCGTCATATCACGGAATTGCGTTTACAAAAGCCGCAGGGCGTTCGGCTTTTGTAACGTACGTGCGTGCTGTATTACTTCGTGATATGGGAGCGTGCATTGCACCCATATCGGCATTCCTGCTTTTGCAAGGCGTCGAAACGCTGTCTCTACGCCTTGAAAGGCACGCCGAGAACACAAAAAAAGTTGTTGAATTTCTGTCAAATCACCCTCTCGTGGAAAAAGTTAATCATCCATCTCTTCCCGATCACGAACAACACGATTTATATAAAAAATATTTTCCAAACGGCGGGGCATCAATATTCACGTTTGAAATAAAAGGCGGTGTAAAAGAAGCACATACGTTTATCGACAACCTTAAAATATTCTCGCTTCTTGCAAACGTTGCAGACGTAAAGAGCCTTGTGATTCACCCGGCAACAACCACACACAGCCAATTAAGCCCTGACGAACTGTTTGATCAGGGAATATATCCCAACACAATTCGTCTTTCGATAGGCACAGAGCATATAGACGATATCATAGACGATTTAAGTCACGGATTTGAAGCGGTAGAAAAACTTTGCAAATAAAGGAGTATTTATGAGAATATACGTTGACAATGCCGCAACGACAAAAATGAGTCAAGAAGTAATAAACTCAATGCTTCCGTATTTTGACCAAATATACGGAAATCCATCAAGCCTGCACAGCGAAGGTCAAATTGCATCCGAAGCATTAGATAAAGCAAGAAAAACAATATCGTCTTGCATTGGATGTAACCCGGCAGAAATAATATTCACTTCGGGTGGAAGTGAATCGGATAATCAAGCCATAATTTCAGTGGCAAAATTAGGAGAAAAAAAAGGAAAGAAACATATTGTTTCAACTGCAATCGAACATCACGCAGTGCTTCACACCCTGAAAAAACTTCAAAAAAACGGCTTTGACGTAACACTTGTAGAAGTTCCGGAAAACGGAATTGTAAAAGCAGATGATATCAAGCAAGCAATCAGAGACGACACTTGCCTTGTATCGGTTATGTATGCCAACAACGAGATAGGAACAATTCAGCCGATAAAGCAAATAGGTGAATTATGTGCCGAGCGTGGCATAATATTCCATACAGATGCTGTTCAAGCAGTAGGACATATCAGAATTGACGTTCAAAATGACCATATAGATATGCTTTCACTTTCCGCACACAAATTTCACGGTCCCAAGGGTGTCGGTGCATTATACGTAAGAAGGGGCATTGCAACGGCAAGCATAATTGAGGGTGGAGCCCAAGAAAAAGGAAGACGTGCCGGAACAGAGAATCTTCCCTCAATTGTAGGTATGGCAACCGCTCTTGAATTATGCTGTAAAAATATAAACCAAAACAGCGAAAAACTTATAAAGTTACGCAACAAAATCATTGACGGTCTATCATCAATTCCCCACTCAGTCCTTAACGGTGATTTACAATCAAGATTACCGGGAAATATCAATTTTTGCTTTGAGGGCATAGAGGGAGAATCGCTCTTACTTTTACTCGACGACAAGGGAATTTCCGCATCATCGGGTTCCGCATGCACATCAGGATCACTCGATCCGAGTCACGTACTGCTTGCAATAGGCAGAATACACGATATAGCACACGGTTCCCTGCGTATTTCTCTTTCCGAAGAAAACACCGAAGAAGAAGCGGAATATATCATATCATCGGTCAAAGAAGTTGTTGAATATTTGCGTAGCATATCACCCGTATGGCGTGATTTGCAAAATAGAAAAAGAGAATTTGTTATAAAATAAGGAGTTAACTATGGCATTATACAGCGATAAAGTTATGGATCATTTCCGCAATCCACGCAACGTGGGTATAATTGAAAACGCCGACGGCATAGGCGAAGTCGGAAACGCAAAATGCGGTGACATTATGAAAATTTATTTAAAAATAGACAACGATATTATAACAGACGCCAAATTTGAAACGTTCGGTTGCGGTTCTGCGATTGCATCCAGTTCAATGGCAACAGAACTTATAAAAGGAAAGCCTATATCCGATGCACTTACACTTACCAATAAAGCAGTAGTTGAAGCCCTTGACGGTCTTCCGGCACACAAAATACACTGTTCTGTTCTTGCGGAAGAAGCAATAAAAAATGCACTGAAAGATTACTATACGAAAAACGGAATAAAATATGATAACTCACAATTTCAATCGGACAACCACGAAAGTTGCTGTCATATTTAAAGCGAGGGCTGTAAATTATGATGATATCGACAAGAGGAAGATACGCACTGCGTGTAATGATTGAACTTTCAAAAAACGAGAGCGGAAATTATATTCCAATGAAGGAAATTGCATCAAAGCAAGACATATCGTTGAAATATCTTGAACAAATCCTTCCGGTTCTTGTAAAAAACGGTATGCTTGAAGGCGTTCACGGCAAAAACGGCGGTTATAAATTGACGAAAAAATTGAACGAATACCGTATAGGCGATATACTGCGGTTAACCGAAGGCGATCTTGCACCCGTTGCTTGTGTCGGATGTGATTCCGATGCCTGTAAACGCTCGGCAGACTGCATAACACTGCCTATGTGGAAAGAATTTTATCGCATAACTAACGAATATTTTGACAGCATAACGCTACAAGACATTATAAGCAACAAAAAAAGCAATCCTTGAAGGATTGCTTTTTTATATTATTCAGCGTCGTTTGCTTCTTCGGAAACTTCCTCGGGCATTGCCTCTGCCGCCGCTCTTGCTTCTTCAAGAAGAGCTCTGATAGAAAGGCTAACCTTCTGCTTTTCATTGTCAATGTCAACAATCTTCGCATCAACGATCTGACCGATTTCAAGTACGTCTGCGGGTTTTGCAATCTTTGTAAGAGCAATCTGCGAAATATGGATAAGTCCGTCTACTCCGTCAACGATTTCAGCAAAAGCACCGAAAGGCATCATACTAACAATCTTTACCTGTGCGATGTCGCCTACTGCAAAGTTAGTTGTGAATATGTACCAGGGATTTGTTTCAGCCGTCTTATATCCGAGAGAAATTCTCTTTTTCTCTGCGTCAAAAGATTTAACGTATACTGTGATTTCATCACCAACAGATACGACGTCAGAGGGTTTTACTCTCTTCCAAGAAAGTTCGGAAGCGTGAACCATACCGTCAACTCCGCCGAGATCAACGAATGCACCGTAGGATGTAAGGCTCTTTACCTTACCGGTGTACTGTTTGCCTTCTTCAATGGAAGACCAGAATGCCGCTGTTGCAACCTTTCTTTCTTCACGGAGAATTGCACGAATGGATCCCTTAGCCTTCTTGCCATAGTCACGAACTTCGGTAAGTTTAAATCTAACCGTCTGTCCGAGCATTGTGTGAAGATCCGTATCCTTGGGAAGACCCGTCTGTGATTCGTGGATAAAGATACGAGTTGCATCGTGAAGAACGATAATTCCGCCCTTAACGACTTCAATAACAGTGCCTTCGAGAACTTCATCATTCTCTTTTGCACTTACGATTTTTGACCAGCATCTGTCGGAATCAATTCTCTTTTTGGAGAGTGTTGCAAATCCGTCAACATCGCTGACACGAATAACGAACGCTTCAACAGCGTCGCCAATCTTGAACATTTCGCTCAACTTAGCACTGGGATCATCTGTTATCTGGTCTGCTTTGATAATACCTGTAACTTTTGCACCAACGTCTAACTGAATTTCGCCGTCGTTGACTGCGGTTACGTAACCTGTGACAGTATCTCCTGTATTTAAAGTTTTGAGTGAATCCTCAAGTAATTCTGCAAAGTTTTCAACTGCTTCGCTCATGGTGTTTTGTACCTCCTGTATTATGTCGCTCGGCGTCGATGCACCTGCGGCGATTCCTATTTTAGATTGGTTGATAGGAAAATATTTTCTAAATTCCTCGGCGGTCTCAACCATAACCGTGTCTCTACACTCTGCCCTGCAAACCTCATACAGTTTAAGGGAATTTGAGCTTCCCTGACTGCCTATTACTATCATGAAATCGCTCTGCTTTGCGAGTTCCTTTGCCTCGGTTTGCCTTTTGTCAGTAACATTACATATTGTATCATAAATTAAAGGTTTTGCATATACCTTTTTTAAAAGTTTTTTTGTTTTTTCCCATTCACCCAAATTTTGAGTGGTTTGTGCAACTGCGATTGGTTGTTTTGCACAATGATTTTTCAGCCATTCGTCAGTCAATTTTTCTTGAAGTTCGAAAAAATTCGAAAAAACAATTTTTTCGCCTTCAAATTCACTGCAAAAACCAAGCACTTCCGGGTGATTCGGATTGCCGAGTACAAAAAGCAATCCATCCTCGCTTGAATTTTCGGAAACAATTTTATGTATCTTCTTTACAAACGGACAGGTGCAATCAACAAAATCGAAAAATTCGTTTTCTTCTTTCAAACGTTTGAGCGTTCGTTCTGTTTGAACGGATATTCCGTGGGCTCGCACAAAAACCTTGACTGGATTTGCAGATGAAGAACTTTCTGCAATTTTTTTCAAATCAAACTCGGATATAACGTTGACGCCCATTTTCGATAAGCGAGCATTATAAACGTCATTATGAATAAGTTTTCCGAGCGTATAAATCTTTTCTCCCGAAATTCTGTTTTCGGCTTCACGTTCTACCGCAGAAGATGCGGCGGACACGCCAAAACAAAACCCCGAATTTTCTGCTATTTTTATCTGCTTATGCATTTTTCTCACCGAGCGTACATATTTTATCAAAAATATACGATGTTATACGCAAATACTCGCCTTTTCCGTTTTCGTCGTAGTTAAGTTCTTCAAAACTTATTGCTTCTCCGACATAAACATCCACACGTCTGAACGGTGCCCATTTGTTATTTTTAATCTTTATGTAGCACGGAAGCACACATACCT
The DNA here is from genome assembly GCA_964526505.1 of uncultured Clostridium sp. Classification (GTDB taxonomy): domain Bacteria; phylum Bacillota; class Clostridia; order Oscillospirales; family CAG-272; genus SVTX01. The sequence continues at coordinate 58,261 of CAZGJC010000001.1, read as the reverse complement.
CCGCTCTTACAGCCAACATTGCCACTCCGTTTTTCACTTCTGTATTTCTCGGATTTACTCGTTTCTGTCTATGTCCCTGTGGAAAAATACCTACACATTCACCGTTTTTGAGCATCTGTATCGCTTTTTTTATTGCACCGACATCATTACCGCCACGGTCAACGGAAAATGCACCGAGGACCTTCACAATACAATTTACCACAGGAACTTTGAACAGTTCTTTTTTTGCCATAAAATGTGGCTGTTGTTCATCGACCGCAAGACACAGAAAAACGGGGTCCGCATTCGAGATATGATTTGAAACAATGAGGTATGACTCATCTTTCGGCTCATTCTCCGATCCATGCACGTGAACTCTGAAAACAAATCTAACAAATCCTCCGAGAATTTTTTTCAGAGTTATATAGGCTTTGCTCTTCAAACCGTCAACCTCCGATTTTTTGATTTATAAGTTGCATTATGTACTCTACCGATTCATCAAAAGTATAGTTTGAATTATCAAATATAATTGCATCATCAGCGGCTACGGCAGGTGCGATTTTACGACCGCTATCAGCATTATCACGTTCCGTGAGTTCGCTGAGTACGTCATCGAACGTCACACTCAATCCCTTCGCAGTCAGTTCATCAAAGCGTCTTTTCGCTCTTGCTTCATTTGATGCGGTTAAGAAAATTTTCAAATCCGCATTAGGCAAAATAACCGTTCCGATATCCCTACCGTCCATAATTACACTCTGCTTACGTGCAATTTCTTTTTGCGTATCGAGTAAAAACGCTCTTACAGATGGGACTGATGAAACCGCCGACGCATACATTGAAATTTCAGGCTGTCTTATTTTGTCTCCCAAATCCGTACCGTTAAGATAAACATGTTGTGTGCCGTTTTCATATATCAACTCAACGTTAACACCATCGAGAAGCGGTGTCAGTTTATCCGAGTTTTTCGCCTCGTCCACGGAAAGACCGCTTTGATGTGCATAGTAACCGATTGTCCGATATAAAGCACCTGTGTCTACGTATACTATACCCGCTCTTCTTGCCACTTCCTTTGATATGGTCGATTTTCCCGCCCCTCCGGGGCCGTCTATTGCTATTGATATCATTCCCTGATGTTCCTTTTTCTTTCTTTGTTTACCATTCCGATGCACTTTCTCCGGCAATAACCGCTGTGGAAAATGCAATTTGAAGATTAAATCCACCCGTGTATGCATCAAGATCAAGCACTTCTCCGGCAAAATACAGTCCGGATACAAGTCTTGACTCCATGGTCTTGGGGACAATTTCATTTACGGCTACACCGCCTCGTGTTACAATCGCCTCATCTATGGGTCGAAAACGCAGAAGCGGAATATCAAAACCTTTGATTGCATTGACGAGTTTTTTTCGTTCTTCTCTTGTTATGGAATTTACTTTTTTTCTTTTGTCTATCTCGGATTTTTCAATCATCGGTTCTATTGCTTTCAAAGGCAATAAGTCGCCAAGTGCATTGATAAAATCCTTATTTTGATATTTCGTAAAATCCGAAATAATTCTTGCGTCAAGTGTATTTTCGTCCAAAGCGGGCTTAAAATCCACAAGTGCAGTATATTTGCCCTTTTGAATATCGGATATATGTGCCGAAGCGGAAAGTACAAGAGGGCCTGTTATACCAAAATGCGTAAACATCATTTCACCGAATTCTTCAAACACATTTTTTCCGCTTTGGTTGTTGATTATTTTAAGAGTGACGTTTTTCAGAGACAATCCCTGCATTCTCGCACATATCGGTGTATCTGCAACAATGGGGACAAGCGACGGTGACAAATGTGTTACCGTATGTCCCGCATCACGTGCGAATTTGTATCCATCGCCGTCCGAGCCGGTTTGAGGATAGGATTTTCCGCCCGTACAGATAATTACCGCATCGCATTGATGCAACATCTTGCCGTCCCTTACACCGATAACAGCACCATCCGCATATTCCACGGAAGATATTTTTTTGTTAACGATTTCAACTCCGACTTCTCTGCATTTGTTCAAAAGAGCGTTTACTATATCCTGTGCCTTATCTGATACAGGGAAAACACGTCTGCCACGTTCCACTTTAAGTTTAACTCCGCAGTCTTCGAAAAACATCATAGTGTCCGATGGAGAAAATCTGTTCAATGACGCATATAAAAATCTGGGGTTTGACGTTACGTTCTGTAAGAATTCGTTAACATCACATTGATTTGTTACATTGCATCTTCCCTTGCCCGTTATGCGAAGTTTTTTTCCGAGATTATTATTTTTTTCGAACAGCACCACATCCGCACCACATTGTGCCGCAGAAATTGATGCCATCATTCCGGACGCACCTCCACCGATAACCGCCACACGTTTGCGACCGTCGCATTTAAATGTACCCGAACTCATAAAATCACTTTTTTTCGTAAACGCCGTATTCATCCCAAATATCTTCGAGACGACCGAGACGCTGTGAAAGTTGTTCTTCGTTTTGTCTTGACAATGCAACTATCAAGGCATTTATTACCGACATCGGTGCAACAAGTGAATCGGTAAAAGATGCCATATCACTTTTTGCAACAAGTGTACAAGATGAGTTTTCCGCAATCGGAGATTCCTCACTGTCAGTCAGTGCAACAACGTACGCACCCGCCTTACGTGCAAAATCGGTGCATCTAATCATACTCTTGGAATATCTTGGAAAACTTATCGCAATGACTACATCACCGTCTCCTACGTTCATGAGTTGTTCGAATATCTCATTACCCGATGCGGTTTGTATAAGCCTCACGTTATCAAATATCATACGCATGCTGTAATTTAAAAATCCCGCAAGAAAAGATGATGCACGTCTTCCGATAATATAGATATTTTTCGCAGATGAAATGCGGTTGACTGCCTCGGAAAAAGAATTTTTATCTATTTTTTCACACGTGTGACGTATTCTCTCTATATCCATCGATAGAACGCTGTCTATAACGTCGCCGCTGCCGATAAGACTATTTGTCACTTCTACTCGTTGAACCGCAGTAAGTTTACTTCTGATAAGTTCTTGAAGTGATCGCTGAAAATCCGGATATCCGCTAAATCCGAGTTCGGTAACAAATCTCACCACCGTTGACTCCGACACGTTCACTTCCGTTCCGAGTTTTGCCGCAGTCATAAAAGCGGCCTTGTCATAATGTTCCTTGATATAATTTGCTATATGTTTTTGACCCTTGGAAAAGTGTCTTTCACCCTCGTCTATGAGTCTCAATATGTCTCTTTTCATAAAATCCGTCCATTTTTTGAATGTATAATATCTATTCCTCTTATTATATAATTTTTATTATACTTTGTCAATGGAAAAAAGAGACAAATTTTCAAAATTTAATCCGTCGTGCAATCATAGTACAACGACTTAACCACTCCGTTTTTTATTACAAAATTCAATCTTGTATTTTGTTTTGTGTAAATAATTCCGTTATAATTCTCCTCATATTCTTCGCCATACGTTTCTATGACATCAGATTGCAACGAGCCGATAAAAATCCCCTCCGATGTTTTAACAGAATCGTTTTTCAGCATGATTTTTGAGATTATTTCCTTGTCACTTACACATTTAACCTCCAAAGAGAAACCATCGTATTCGAAAGTTTTTATAATGTCGCCACCACCGCAACCGTCGCTGTTTTCTTTGCAAGATTTCGCCTCTCCGAGTCGGCTTAAAACCGTCTCCGCATCATCTCCCACGGCGAATGCAACCGAATTATACTCAAATACATATCCTTCCTCCGAATTTACTTGCATACACGCCGAAAGGTTCGCACACAACGTCGCAACACTGACAATTAAAACAGCAACACACAATACTACGAATATTTTTCCGCCTCGTATTTTTTCGTCTTTTTCTCCCATACCCCCGACATCTCCCTATCATCGCCCAAGTTTTTTATGCCATACTTTTCACTTAGTATCTTGCCGAAATAAATACTTAATTTTTCCGCACCGTAAAGATTCAAATGGACACCACCGTCATAAGTATCCGTTTCCCAGTCAATTGATAATTCATCGTCGTTTATAAAATTATAATAGTCCAACTCATGCAATTGTGCAAATTCTTTAATTTGCACATCCCACTCATCATACCACCAATAACCGGGAGAATTCGTCGGCGATTTTACAAGTATAAGTTCTATACCGTTGTCAAAACATAAATCTTTTATTTTTTCAAGATACTCAAAACAAATATCCGGCAATTTCTCTGTGTGGATTATATTCTCTGCCTCCTCTGTCATCTCTTCATAAGTTTCCACTCTTCCACAGATGCTTTTCTGCATAAGATATCCGTTGAAAGAAACGCCGGGACGCTCAAAGGCATATTTAAAATCGTAGACATTAAGTTCCGGGATCCGTGAATGATATCTGAATATCGGAAACAAATAAGACAAAAAACTTTCCTCGTAACTCATTGACGCAATAATGGATTTTACCTTCGAACTTGACATTTTCATCCCGTCAATAGTCATACGATTGTACTCTTCACGTTTTGTCTTGTCGTATTTCATTGACAAAACGTTTACCACAACTACGTTCGGACATTCATATTTCAGCGTCTCCTCCAAAAGGTAATACGATTGCCATATCGTTTGGCTTGCACTGCCACGAACGTAAGAACTTATCCCATATTTTTCCCAAAGAACAGGAGGAGAAAAAGATTCGTACACTTCGCAATCACCAATAAAAACAACCTGATGGTAAACGTTCGCTTCTACATCGTCATAATATTCAGATATCAAATTGCCTTCGGGGATATCTGTATATTTCGGAGACGTTATTTTCCCAAATAAATACAGAAACACACACGTCACAAAAATGAACAGAATAATTGTCGTTATCCATTTCACACTTGTTTTTATAAACATACACTTTATTTTTCAACTCATTGTTTAGAATTTGTTGTATATAAATGCCGATACATCGTATTCTAATCCATACGAACCGAAAAGCACTATTGCAATCGTTATAAACGATAAGCATAAACATGTCAACATCGGGCTATTGCATATCTTACGTTGCAAGTACGTTTTCGTATCGCTTCTCTGTTTGCTCACAATATATATGAGCAATACCCCAACCGTTACCGTCACGCACTTATCAAGACTAATAAGGTGCAACAGACCGCCATTGTAAAATATATCAATCCATCCATCCGAGCAATAAAATATACTTGCAAAATTTGCGAACGCACGGCACACGTCTTGGTATAAATCCAACAAACGAACAGAGCCGACTATGAAAAATGTTCTTACCCTGCAAAACATTTTATAATATTTCGTCTTTGAAAGATGCGGGTATTTGCCGTGAAATTTAGCATATGCCGGCTTTAATTCTTGTGAAATAATAAGAATTATGCCACAGATAATTCCCCATGTAATGAAATTAAAACTCAACCCGTGCCACATCCCCGTCACAAACCAAACAATCAATGTAGAAATATAAACAGGTATTCGTCTTCCGATTTTTTTGCCGAATTTATTTCTGCACAATTTGAAAATCTTTTGCATTGGTTTGCTAACCGAAAGCGGATAGAATATGTAGTCCTGAAACCACGCACCCAGGGATATATGCCATCTTTTCCAGTATTCCGCAAAATTTTCAGACGCAAACGGTCGGTTGAAATTTTCCGCCATTTTTAAATCAAACGCTTCCCCTACGCCAATCGCTATATCCATTCCACCAGTAAAATCTGCGTATATTGTCACAGAATAGGCAATTATAAGTACAAGCATGTAACCGCCATTGTAAACATCCGGCAATGATGAGATTGTTTTAACAACGCCAAAAACAGCATCGGCAATAACTATCTTTTTAAAGTAACCGAATGAAATACGCAAAAAGGACGAAGATATAACGTTCCACCGAAAGTAGTGAGGCTCGTAAAATTGTTCTGCAAGCTGCCCATATCTTGATATGGGTCCCTGCACAAGTTGTGGAAAGAAAGCGACAAACAGGAAAAACTTAGCATAACTTTTTTCACATTCAGTATTGCCACGGTATAGGTCTATGATGTAACCTATACTTTGGAGAGTATAATATGATATTCCGAGAGGAAGAAATATTTTTTGAGTTTGCGTTATATCAAGCACACCTGTTAACATCAAATTGCGAAATTTCAAGGCAATTAAAATAAAAACGTTCAACAAAATGACAATGCAAAGAATTGTCTTTTTTCTCCGCTTTAAGCGTTCCATTGCAATTCCGCCAATCCAAACAGAAAAAGATGTAAATAAAATAAACAAACAAAATCTGAAATCGGTCGACCAATAGAAAAAAACACTTGCAATAAGCAGGACACTCCATTGGAATTTATACTTTATACGGTAGTACAAAAACAATGTACAAATAAAGAACGCCACAAATATCCACGACGTAAATTCCATTTTATCTATTCCCAAGACTCAATATAAGTTTGTACAAACGATTCGCCGAATTAAAATTTTCAGACGTTATATTCTCAGGAGATATAGAAACGTCGAACCTTTCGACTATTTCGGTAATAATCGTTACAACATCAAGAGAATCAAGTATACAGTCATCCATAAGTCTTGTTTCATTTATAAAATCCACATCCGGTCGTATATCCGACAATAAATCAACAAGTTCGTTCATCTTGCATCGCTCCTCAGTTATACATTTCGAATAGTTTGTTTCTGTCCGTTTTCCCCGTGGGCGTAGTCGGCATTTCCTTAATTTGGACTATTCTGTCAGGCAAATGATATTTGGGCAAATAAGTTTTTAAACCAACATACAAAGATGCATTATCAACATCTCCCGTATAAAACAAAACTATTTTATCATTCTCTTTAAAATAAATACAGCAGGCAGAAGTTACCTCACCACAGTTTTTGGCAACGGATTCTATACTCGTCAGTTCAATACGACGTCCTCCTCGTTTAACTTGCAAATCGGAACGACAAACAAAAACAAGTTCTCCAAACTTGTTGTACTTGGCAATATCCCCGGTCTTATACACTATGTCACGGTAAAGTTCATTTAACGGGTTTTGAACAAACACGTTGTTCGATCTTACAGAATCATTGTAATATCCGTTGCTCAAACACCTGCCTTTGATATATATTTCGCCAAATTTACAAGTATCTTCTTTTGACACTATGTTTCCGTCTTGACCTATCAGCAATATTTGAGTGTTGGGAAAAGGTTTTCCGATGGGTATAGATTCACCGCAGGCAATTTCTCTGTTCGCCACCCAGAAGCAAGACGTACCGGTAGCCTCGGTAGGACCGTATAAATTGCAAAAAAATGCTTTCGGATACGCCGCTCGCCATTTCAAATATTCTCCTCTTGAAAATTCCTCTCCCATAAAACAAATTTTATCAAGATACATCGGCTTATTTTTTTCAAGCAATCCCAGTGATGATATCAAACTTAATGCCGTCGGAACCCAGCAAACTGCATTTATTTTATGGCTATTCAAAAAATCACATAAAATATACGGCGTTTTAAAAATCTCACTCGGCACAAGATACGTAGTACAACCACATTTAAGCGTTGTCATAATCTCTTTTAACGGTGCATCCGAAAACAAAGCTGACTGACAAGCGAATACGCAGTTCTCATCAAATCCAAGTGTTTCGCAAAGTGCTTCTGTGTAGTCTATCACAGATGCATGTGAGACACAGACTCCTTTTGGTACACCGGTAGAACCCGACGTAAACACAATATACATAATATCCGCATCTGTTTGCTCTCGGCGTATTTTGTCAAGTTCTACCTCATTTATCGTGTATATTCGAGTGTCGCAGAATTTTGCCTTGCAAACATCACGGCATAAGCTTTCCAAAATGTCTTCAAATTTCTCGTCGTAAATTACAATTTTCGGCGTAGTCGTATCAAAGATCGACTTAATTTGAAAAATCGGTGCATTTACGTCGATGCAAACATAAAAACAACCGGCATAAACCGCTCCCAAAAACGCAATTATCGCCTCGGCACTTCTGTCCATAAAAATTGCAACACACTCTCCCGTGCCGACAACAGATGAAATATAACTTCCGATGTGACGTGCCATATCATATACTTCAAAAAAATTATAACCGTGATTTTCATCAGAAAACGCAATCTTGTATGGATGAGTCTTTACGGCATCTTCAAGATATTCGAGAATGTTTTTTCTTAAAAAATTCATTGTTCCTCCATATATACCGCAGTTATGACTTTCGTTTCCGTATTAGGAAACAACTCTTTTTCGTATCGATAAAAATACAAATCACTATTTTGTCCCGTATACGAATATCTGTAATTACAGTAACGTTCAAGTTGTGCATCCGTCATAAGACATCCCATAAGATAAGGCTGGTATTTCAGACGTGTACAGTCAAGATGATACCACGCATCACTTCCCTCATCTCCCACGTTTACAAGCAACCAATAGTGAGTATCCGATGTGTATCCATCACTTCTCTTTACGGTTTTATATTCTATGTTAAAACAATCCAAAAACGATCTTGCAAGCGAACAAGACGTAAAACAGTCTCCGATGCCGTAAATCATTCCATAATAAGCAGATTGCAGATAATCATCGGTATTAATCGATTTTCCATAACGTATCTTCTCCTTTACAAATGAGTATATTTTGCGACATATTTCTTCTTTTGTCGCACACTCGTCTAAAATTTCCAAAACGTCATGGCGTATCAGTTCAATAAGTTCTTCATTTGTAATATCTTCACTGTAAATAAATACTTTTATCACTTCGCTTGATAAATTACCGGAATTGTCCATTGCCGTAACGGTTGCATAATATACGCCGACTTTATATATATCAACATCCGACGAATCCACTTTCACTTTTATTTTTTCATACGGTGTTACGTTATCGATAATATCAAGAAATGGCAAAAAAGAAATGCCTTCTCCAATCAATGATTTTATGCAGTCACCGTTTTTCAGACGTATACACGGAGGTGTTATATCATCTCTTTCTAATACGCTCGATGAAAATATAATAGTGCATACACATATAACCGCAAACACAAAAATTCCATTTAAAAATTTCCGACACATAACGCCCCCGGAACGCACAAAGATAACCGCAAAATGATTATTTCCATTATTTTGAATAATTATAATAATCCGTACGAAAAATTTTAAAAATTGCCATAAAACTATTGACATCTACCGCAATGTGTGATATAATCTGTAAAGTGATTTGCTTTACATCAAAATCGAGGTATATTTTCGTGTTTGAAAAAAATCTTAATGTGTCATTTCTCCTTGATTTTTACGGGGACGTATTGACAGAACGAAAAAGAACAGTTCTTGATTACTATTATAATAATGATATGTCATTGTCCGAAATAGCCAACGAAATGCAGATTTCCCGTCAGGGAGTTCGGGATATTATAAAGAAAGCGGAAGATGAACTGTTTTTTTACGAAGAAAAACTTGGTCTTGCAAGGAAATTCCACAATGCACAGTGCCATGCGTCAAGTGCATTGGAAATTTGTGAAAAGCAGAATGCGTCCGAAGCTCTTAAAACCGAAATAAAGAAAATAATCGAAAGTATAGAATAATCACACAAATTTTGAAGGAGGAATACGCCATGTCAATGTTTGAAAGTTTGAGTGAAAAACTTGAAAACGCCTTCAGAAAATTTAAAAACAAAGGAAAACTTACCGAATCAGACGTTAAAGCAGGAATGCGTGAAATCAAACTCGCCTTGCTTGAAGCGGATGTCAACTTTAAAGTTGTTCGTGATTTTATAAAAACAGTTTCCGAACGTGCGGTAGGCTCTGAGGTTTTGGAATCTCTCAACCCCGGACAACAGGTAATCAAGATTGTTTGTGAAGAACTCACTTCTCTTATGGGTGGCACAAATGCAAAACTTGAAATCGCTTCCAAGCCCCCTACAATAATTATGATGGTCGGCTTACAAGGTGCGGGCAAAACAACACATGCCGGGAAACTTGCGGGACTTTATAAAAAGCAAGGAAAAAATCCCCTGCTCGTGGCATGTGACGTTTATCGTCCTGCGGCAATTAAGCAGTTGGAAGTTGTGGGCGAAAAACTTTCAATCCCCGTTTTCTCAATGGGTGATAAAATTTCTCCCGTTAAAATTGCCACAGAAGGTATAAAATACGCAAATCAAAAGAGCTTTGATATGGTATTTATAGATACCGCCGGACGTCTTCAAATCGATGAACTCTTAATGAAAGAACTCACCGATATTAAAAGTGCTGTAAATCCCACCGAAATATTACTAACAGTAGATTCGATGATCGGTCAAGAGTCCGTCAATGTTGCAGAAACGTTTAACAATCTACTTGATATCACGGGCGTCATTCTCACAAAACTTGACGGCGACACTCGTGGCGGTGCGGCACTTTCGATAAGATACGTTACGGGCAAACCCATAAAATATGTTGGTATGGGTGAAAAACTCGATGCAATAGAACCCTTTCATCCCGACCGCATGGCGAGAAGAATTCTCGGCATGGGCGACGTACTTACTCTTATTGATAAAGCACAGGCTCAATACGACGAAAAAAAAGCCGCAGAACTCGAAGAAAAACTTCGTCAGTCCATATTCACTCTTGATGACTATATGGATCAAATGCAACAACTTCGAGGAATGGGAAGTCTTGAACAACTCGCAGGCATGATACCCGGAATCAAGCCGGGTGCATTAAAGGGTGCAAAAGTCGACGAGAAAACATTGATTCATCAAGAAGCGATTATAAAATCCATGACAAAAAAAGAGCGTGAACATCCGGAATTGCTGAATGCATCACGCAAGGTCAGAGTGGCAAACGGCAGCGGAACAAGCGTCGAAGAAGTCAATAAACTTTTAAAGCAATATGACCAGATCAAAAAAATGATGAAGCAATTTTCCGATATGGGTAAATCCCGTCAAGGAAAAAAGGCTTTGGGAAAAATGAAATTCCCTTTTTAATATGACCTTCCGGATCATATCAATTTGCTGTTAACGCACAAGCGTAATAGATAAAAATATTTTTCATTTATATTTTGGAGGACAAAAAAAATGGTAAAGATCAGATTAAGAAGAATGGGTGCAAAGAAAGCCCCCTTTTACAGAGTAGTTGTTGCAGATAGCCGTTACCCCAGAGACGGTCGTTTCATCGAAGAAATCGGCTACTACAATCCCACTTCCACTCCCGTGGAAATCAAGATTGACGCTGACAAGGCAAACAACTGGATCAAAAACGGTGCACAGCCCACGGAAACAGTTAAAGCACTTCTCAAAAAGTCCGGTATTATTGACTAATATAGGCTATTGAGCAAAAATCAAGCGGAATTTCTTTGAAATCCACACTAAAAACCGTATATACGGCAGGAGAATTTTATGGTAGACTTAAAAGAAACGTTACGCAATATTGCAACCGCTATTGTTGATAACCCGGATGAAGTTACGGTAACGTCAAGTGAAACCGAAACGTCTATAAATCTCGTGCTTAGCGTAGCACCTGATGATATGGGTATGGTTATCGGAAAGCACGGTCGCATTGCAAAAGCAATACGTACTGTCATAAAAGCCGCATCATCCAATTGCGGAAAAAGAGTTAACGTTGACATCAGATAACTTTTACAATATTGCAAAAAGGAAGCACGATTTCGTCGTGCTTCCTTTTTTATAACATATCAACTTTTTTCTCCGTGGAGCAATCGTGAAAGAACGTCAAGCATAAGTTGCTTTTTTTCTTTTTCCAAACCGCTGAAACCTTTAATCATAAGTGCCGTATTTTTTATTTTCGCCTCAGATAAATCTCCGATGGTTTTTGCATCAAGTGCATCTATAATTCGACAGAAAGTGTCGATAAACTCTTTTCGTTCATCGATGCTCATCGCATTTATGCGTATACCGAATATTTCTCGGTTAATCTCTCCCGTACGTGTGAATTTCTTTAATTTCACAGCGTGGTTACCCATAATTTCCCATCCGAATATATCATGTTGATATACACCGATATAATTGCTCTTGACTATAATTTCCCGACCGTTGTGTTCAAGCATTTGACCGACAAGAGACGATTGAGGAATAAAATTTTTTATTCGCTTTTCTATTTTAGAAACCTGTTCGGGATTGACCGAATTTCTTAAAAACCCGGGACCATCATTATTAAAGACTTCCAGTATACGCTCGGATACGGACGGCGTGGCATATATTGCCGAATATTTTGCAAGATTGCCGCCCTTTGAGTGACCACCCACGTAAAAATTTTTTTCGGGATATTTATTTGCTACGTATTCAAGATATCTCACCGCTCGCTTTTGAGCAGGCACAGTCTCCAAATATGCAAGACGAAAATCCTCTTTCCACCCTACAAGTGTACCGTCAGTGCCACGGAACGCAATAAACATTTCATCTTTGCTCAAATGATATGTCACTGCTGAAAATTGCATTTCGCCGTTATAATCGACTTCATTTACAAAATCCGAAATTCCCACGTTTGCAAATCTTCGGCTATTTCCCATTTTGCAAAGCAAATCTTTAATTTTTTCCCATGGAATTATTGAACCGCCGAACAATTTAATCGCTTGTATATCAAAAGAATTGCAATACGATTTCGCCGCTTCTTTTACGCTTATCTTAACAGATGGATTGTAACTCTCGTATGTTCTGTTAAAATCAACATACGACGCCATGCAGAATATAAAATTGTCAACCTCGTTGCAAGGGTCGGCGGTAAATTCAAGATCGCCTCTCCAAGAAATATAGTCCAGCAAGTTCGACATATATTATTTTCCTCAAATATTAAAATTACTCAACAGTAACACTCTTTGCAAGGTTTCTGGGTTTATCAACGTCTTTGCCTTTGGCAATTGCAACGTAGTATGCCAAAAGTTGAAGTGGCACAACAGCGAGACTTGACGTAAACATAGGGAGCGTCTGCGGAACATAGAGTTTAAAATCAGCAATTTCGTCAATCTCCGTCTTGTCGCAAAGCGAAAGTCCAACAACATACGCACCACGACTCTTAACTTCTTTTAAATTACTTGCGGTCTTTGAAAGTAAATCCTGTTGCGTCATTATTCCTATAACCGGCGTTCCGTCTTCTATAAGACTTATTGTGCCGTGTTTTAATTCACCTGCGGCATATGCATCGGAATGAACGTAACTTATTTCCTTTAACTTCAAACTGCCTTCAAGAGCCAAAGCATAATCTACGCCTCTGCCTATAAAGAAAGCTTCTTTAATATCTGAAATGCTGTTTGCAAATGTTTGGATTTTTTCTTTATCTTCAAAACAAGTTTTGATTTTTTCAGGAAGAGTTGCAATCTCGGTTATATATTCTTTGTATTCGGATTTCGATATTTCTCCTCTGACAAACGCAAACTTTATGGCAAGCAAATATACACATATAAGTTGGGCACTGTATGCTTTTGTTGTTGCCACGGATTTTTCAGGTCCCGCAACGGTATACATAACACCATCGGATGCACGTGCAATAGCCGAACCGACAACGTTTACAATGCCGTATACGGGTACACCTGCGTCTTTTGCAAAATTGAGTGCCGCAATACTATCTGCCGTTTCACCGGATTGCGATACGATTATCACAGCGGAGTTTTTCGCCAAAACCCTGTTTCTGTATCTGAACTCAGATGCAACCTCTGTTTCAACGGGAATTTTCGCAACTCTTTCTATTTCATATTTTGCTATTTCCGCAACGTGATAAGCGGAACCGCATGCAATAATATAAATTCTTTCAAGAGATCTTATCTGTTCATCTGTAATTCCGACAGATTCAAGAGATATTTCGCCGTTCTGTATATATCTGCCCAAAGTATCGTTCACTGCTTTCGGTTGCTCTTCTATTTCTTTGAGCATAAAAAAGTCGTATCCACCTTTTTCTGCGGTTTCAACGTCCCACAAAATCTCTTCACACGCCTTGTTTAAAGGTGTGAGGTCAATGTCCAAAAACTTCGCTTCGTCTCGTTTCAATACAGCCATTTCTTTATCTTCGAGATAATAAATGCTTCTCGTATGAGATATAAGTGCCGATACGTCAGACGCCGCATAAAATCCATCGGATGCCTTACCTATCACAAGAGGACTTTTGTTTTTCGCAACGTACACTGCGTCCGGGTAGTCTTTAAACATTATTCCGAAAGCATACGAACCGTCTATCAGATGCATTACCTTCGAAATAGTCACCTCGGGATTTTTGTTGCACTCTTTGTAATAATACGAAAGCATATTTGCAACGACTTCGCTGTCCGTTTCCGATTTAAACGAATATCCTTCTGCGATAAGTTTTTCTTTATATTCAATATAATTTTCAATGATTCCGTTATGAACAAGTGCAACTTCTCCATCGGAACTCACGTGGGGATGTGAGTTTATTTCAGACGGCACGCCGTGCGTTGCCCATCTCGTGTGACCTATCCCCGAGCAACCGTTAACTTTCTCGTCATCCTCTATCTTCTTTGAAAGAACAACAAGTTTTCCGCAAGCCTTTACAACTTCTATATCATTATCTTTATTTCTAACGGCAATTCCTGCCGAATCGTATCCTCGATATTCGAGTTTGCTAAGCCCGTCTATAAGAATAGGTGCCGCTTGCTCATCACCTATATATCCGATTATTCCACACATATAATGTTCTCCATTCCGTCGCACAAGCGACAATCAGATTTATTTCAAGAGAAACCCGCATGCGGCAATCGCATCGGTAACGATTTTAATGCATTTTTTGCAAGTATCCGTGTCTGACGCTTCAGCCATAACACGTACCAACGGTTCTGTTCCGGATTCTCTTACAAGCATTCTTCCGTTACTTCCTATAAGTTCCTCCGCACGTCTTATTCCTTCAAGAACAAGCGGAGCCGACATGACGGCTGTCTTATCCTTGACTTTGACATTTACCAGAACTTGCGGAAATATAGTCACGGGTTCCGAAAGTTTAGACAGGGGCAAATCCTTTTCAAGCATTGCCTCCATAATTTTCAGAGATGTTAAAATTCCGTCTCCCGTAGAAGCGAATTTTCTGAAAATAATGTGTCCCGATTGCTCGCCTCCAATGCAATTATCATTGGCAACCATATAATCGTGAACGTTTTTGTCACCCACCGCCGTTTTGGCATAATCAATTCCCAATTCGTCAAGTGCTTTGAATAATCCGCAGTTTGACATAACCGTTGCTACAACCGTGTTATTCGTCAATTCTCCACGTTCTTTGAGATAACTCGCATAAATGTAGAGAATTTTATCACCGTCAACCACCTGACCGTTTTCATCTACGCACAAGCATCTGTCTGCATCTCCGTCGAACGCAAATCCGACGTCAAGTTGGTTTTCACGAACAAATTCGCAAAGCCCCTCAATGTGCGTGCTTCCCGCATTTGCATTTATATTTGTACCGTCGGGTTCTGCGTTCATAACAAAAGTCTTAGCACCAAGTGCCTCGTATATAACCTTTGCAATATACCACGAACTGCCGTTTGCACAGTCAAGACCGACACGCTTGCCCTCAAATGAATGTTCAGACAAAGAAATAAGGTGACCGATGTACTTGTTTCTTCCTGAAATATAGTCAACCGTACGACCTATATCCTCTCTTTTGGCATAAGGCACTTCTCCTCTTATGCCGTCCAAATATTCCTCAATTTGCGAGATGGTTTCGTCATCCATTTTCTCGCCGTTTGAATTCATAAGTTTTATTCCGTTATCATAGTACGGATTATGACTTGCGGATATCATTATACCACAGTCGAAATTTTCATTTTTTGCAATGTACGCAACCGAAGGTGTCGTTGTCACGTGAAGAAGATACGCATCTGCACCTGCCGCCGTTATACCGGACGACAAAGCGTCTTCAAACATATACGAAGAGCGTCTTGTATCTTTTCCTATTACAATGCGTGCATGTTCACCCCTTATTTTTGCTTTTCGCCCGAAGTACCAACCGAGAAATTTGCCCACTTTATAAGCGTGTACTGCCGTCAGAGTGACGTTTGCCTCTCCTCTGAAACCGTCAGTCCCAAAATATTTTCCCATGAGTTTTCTCCTGTTTAAATTATTTTTTTGTGACTATTTCGTCACCCGATTTGTATATTGAATTTTCGTGGACCACACCTCGCACGGATGAAAGTGGATAAACAGACGTTCCTCTTCCGATAACAGTCCCCGGGTTTAAAACTGAATTGCAACCGATCTCCGCAAAATCGCCGAGCATTGCACCCACTTTTTTTCGATTTGTTTCTATTTTTGTGCCTGTATTTGTATCTTTTACACACACAAGCGTTTTGTCGGACTTTACGTTACTTGTTATAGAACCTGCACCCATATGCGATTTATATCCCAAGATGCTGTCGCCCACGTAGTTGTAATGCGGAACCTGAACCCCGTCGAAAAGTATAACGTTTTTCAACTCCGTTGAATTCCCCACTACGCAACCATCGCCAACCAAGACGTTGCCTCGAATAAACGCACTCGGACGAACTTCCGTATTATGCCCTATAATACAAGGACCGCATATACAAGCGGTCTCATAAATTTTAGCACTTTTGGAGACCCAAACACCATTTCCTTTATAATCATATTGTGATAAATCAAGTGATTCTCCGAGTTTGATAACAAAATCACCGATTCCGTCCAGTGCCTCCCACGGATACTCAAAGCCGTCAAGAAAATCTTTTGCCAACGTATGCGACAAATCATACAAGTCGCATATTTTTATATCAAGCATATTCAAGCCTTTCATTATACTATTATATAGGTAGTCGCCGTGGCTTTCATTATACCACAAATAGCGAATAATGTCAATAAAAAAATACTTGTCTCAATATATTATACTGAAATGTACAAAAAAAGGTGCGAAAGCATTTATGGCTCTCGCACCAAATTTTATTTTAAATCCACAACAGTGACTCCACCGTCACCCTCGCCCCACTGTCCTATTCGGTATGATGATATGCGTCTGTCGGTTCTTAAAAATCCCCACAGTGCTTTTTTTAAAGCTCCGGTACCTTTTCCGTGTATCAGCCTCACTCTGCCGATACCCGCAAGCATTGCTTCGTCAAAATATTTATCGACCGCAAGCCAAGCCTCGTCTCCCGTCATTCCTCTAAGATCTATTTCGTCTTTAAAAGTCGTGTCTCTCTTTAACGTATATCCGCCACTTGTTCCGGTCTTTTGAGTTTTTTTCTCCGATTTTCCCTTTCTCACACGCAAATTTTTAATATTTACTCTTGTTGTGAGAACCCCGGCACGTATTTGTACGTTTCCCGATTTGTCCATATCCGACAACGCTTCCGCATCCTTGCCGAGTGTCATTACAAATACTTCATCACCCTTTTTGACAAATTCGGGACAATACATATCATCATCCTCACGAACTTCTTCCACAGGGTCGAATTTGTCTTGATTTTGACGCAAATGTTCTCTGACCGCTCTTCTTGTCTTTGCAATTTCATCTCCGAGATTTTCCGACTCTTTTTTCTTTCGAAGTTTATCCATCTCTTCAAGTATATAATCACTTGACGCTTTTGCGGAAGATACCAACGCCGATGCACGCTCTCTCGCCCGTTCAAGTTCTTTCTCCGAGGTTTCCAGTCTCTGTCTTATCTGTTTTTCCGCCTCGGTCTTGAATTTTTCATAATCGTCTCTTGCCTTTTGTGCCTCATCTCGATACTTATCCATCTCAACTCTGCTTGCTTCGAGTTGACCTATTACATCTTCAAATCTTCTGCTACCGGAATTTACGTAATTTTCCGCATAGTTTATAATTTCCTTGGAAAGGCCGAGTTTTTCGGAAATTGCGAAAGCGTTGGATTTACCCGGCGTTCCGATAATCAATTTATACGTCGGACGAAGTGTTTCCACATCGAATTCACAAGAAGCATTGCAAATACCCGGCGTGTCAAGTGCATATGCTTTAAGTTCCGCATAGTGCGTTGTTGCCGCACAAATTGCACCTTTTTTTCTCACGTAGTCTATTATGGATACAGCAAGTGCCGCACCCTCCACCGGGTCCGTTCCGACTCCAAGCTCATCAAATAAAACAAGAGATTTTTTCGTTATGCGTGGCAGAAACGAAACAATGTTAACCATGTGCGACGAAAACGTGGAAAGAGATTGTTCTATACTCTGTTCGTCTCCGATATCAACCAGCACGTCGGACAACACACAGATCGAGGATCCCTCATCACAAGGCACATGCAACCCCGACTGTGCCATAAGCACAAAAAGACCAAGCGTTTTAAGCGTAACGGTTTTTCCACCCGTATTGGGACCCGTTATAATCATAGTGTCAAAATCGCCTCCCAGATAGACGTTTATCGGGACAACACGATCACGATCTATAAGCGGGTGTCTTGCACGTTTAAGTTCAATAATACCCGTATCGGATATGATGGGCGAAATTCCATCCATATGGACCGACGCCTTGGCACATGTAAAATAGAATGCCAATTCCGTTATATTGGAATAATTGAGCAATATTCTGTCGGAATAATCGGCGATCTGTGCCGAAAGTTCGGATAAAATCCTCTCTATCTCATGCTCCTCTTTTGATTCCAAAACACGAAGTTCATTATTCGCCTCAACAACCTGCGACGGCTCTATAAACAGTGTTGCCCCTGACGATGACGTGTCATGCACAAGACCTTTAACATCATTTTTGCATTCCGCTCTGACAGGTACAACGTATCTTCCGTTTCTTGTTGTTACGATATTTTCTTGAAGATATTTGGAATGTGACCCACCCTGAACGTACTTTTGCAACACTTCCTTGATTCTGCTGTTGGTTATTCTTATTTGTCTGCGTATGTTCGCAAGAGTTGACGAGGCATCGTCGGCAATCATATCTTCCGATATGATTGAACGGTATATTCTGTCTTCCAAAGTTTTATTGGGCAAAAGCCTCTCGAAAACCTCATCAAGCACAGTATCCATAATGTGATTTCCAAAGCAATATTCCCTAAGTCCTCTTGATGTTTTAAGCACGTTGCCTATCGCAAGTATTTCCGATGGCGACAGCGTTGCACCCTTTTTGGCTCTCTCACAACTTCCGAGTATATCGACAATCATTCCGAATGACGGCGTTCCTTTGGCTTCGATAAGCCTTTTGGCGTCAGTTGTGAATTTTTGACGACGAACTATAATATCAATATCATCAAAAGGTTCAAGTTCCAACACCATTTGCTTTGCACCTTCGGTAGGAGCCATATTTGCAAGCATCTCACGTATTTTATCATATTCAAGTGATATTAAAGTTTTTTCACAAAATTTCACTTTTTATCTCTCCATTCGTAAAACAACTCGGCACTGCGTCCTGCCAAAGTTTCAAAGTCTACACAAGCACTCTTGTATATTGGTTCATTTTCATCTTGTATAACAAACGAGTCGTCAGTCGCAACAATCGTATAGCGTATATCTAATCGCTCCAAATCACGTCTTATTTTTTCCGATAACATCATTCCGAATCCGCCCGCTTTAATTTCTTCTTCCGCAAATACAATCACACGTGGGCGAATCACATCGATAACTTTCAGTATATCGTACGCAAGTTTGTCATATGGTTTTATATACTCGCAAAGAGCAACGTTTGAAGATATTCCGCATGACTTCAATACCTCTCTTGCCCTCAAACATTCATGCGACATCCTGCCATGTGTCACAAAAAGAACGTCGGCAAAATTATTATCGGCTGTTCTTACACCTATATTTTCAAAATCACCTTTCGGATAAAAAATATTCGCTATTTCCTTGTTTTCTTCACCGTTTACGTATCTCACCGCAGATACGCAATTTCTTTCCAATCCACGTTTTAGCGATTCACGTAATCCGCCGTATGTTACCGGGGTGTATATCTCGACACCCGGGATTTGGGACAGGAAAGCAACGTCGAATATTCCGTGATGCGTGGCACCGTCGGACGGATTAAGACCCGCACGGTCAATCGCCAAAACAAGTGGTAAATTTTGCAATGCGGCGTCATGAATAATTTGGTCATAACTTCGTTGCAAGAACGTTGAATACACTGCAAAAACCGGTTTATATCCGTTTGCGGAGAGACCCGTTGCAAACGTCACCGCATGCTCCTCTGCTATTCCCACGTCAAAAAATCTATCGGGGAATTTCTTTTCAAAAGCATCAAGACCCGTTCCACTACTCATAGCGGCCGTAATGGCACAAATTTTCTCGTCATTTTCCGCCAACTCCGAAAGGCATTTCCCAAATTCCTTTGAAAAACTACTGCTCATTTCAGATTTTGATATGGGACTTATGCCATGATATCCCCCGGGATTTTCCTCAGCGGGCTTGTACCCTTTTCCCTTTTGAGTTTTAATGTGAATAATAACGCTCTCTCCTGCTTTTTTAGCCTCCTTGATAAGTGCATCAACGTCTTCATATTTGTTACCGTCAACAGGTCCGAGATAGTATAGCCCCATATCCTCAAAATAATTACTTCCGTAAAGTAAATTTTTAAAGGATTTTTTAACTTTTCTGATTCCACTGTATACGTACTTTCCAACAAGCGGAATACGTCTTATAACAGAACTTGTAACTCTTTTGGCTTTAAAATAACCGCTCTTCTTTCTGAGCCGTGCGATATTCTTTGCAAATCGTCCTATATTTTTGGATATTGACATTTCATTCTCATTGAGAATAATTATCAATTTAAGTCCCCGCCTGCAATTGTTCAAAGCCTCGTGTATCATACCACCGGTAAACGCACCGTCGCCCAATACGACCACAGTATATGCGTCACTACCCGAAAGTTTATCAGACTCGGCAAATCCAAGTCCCGCCGAGATGGATGTTGAACTGTGACCCGCTCCAAAACAATCGTATTCGCTTTCGCTTCTCTTTGTAAATCCCGAAAGTCCTCCGCTCTGACGCAACGTGTCAAATTTATCGTATCTTCCGGTAAGAATTTTATGTACGTAACTTTGATGACCAACGTCAAATATTATGTGGTCGTGCGGACAATTGAAATTTCGGTGTATTGCAACAGTCAATTCAACAACACCTAAGTTAGATGCCAAGTGACCGCCGTTTTCACTGACTCTTTTAACAAGAAAATCACGAATTTCACTGCAAAGCACAGGCATTTCCGCATCGCTGTATTTTTTCAACTCGTCAGGAGAGTTTATTTTTCCGAGATATCTGTACGAATAATTACTTATTTTATCGTTCAAATTATACTTCTCCTTCTTTGTACTCTAAGTTTTCAACATCATAATATATTATATCGTTTTATTATAACATAATTTTCTGTTTTTGTGAAGTCATTTATAAAAATTACTCCCTTTTGTTTTTAAAGGGTCAAATATTTTGCAAATCTCTTGACAAAGTACGCAAAAAACTATATAATATATCATAAATGTAAAATGCTCTTTTTCTATGCATTTTGCATAATAACAAAAAAAGGAGAAACATTTCCCACAATGCCGGACGACGGTCGAAGTTTAAGTTTACTTATAACTCTATTCATTATTCTCGTTATTTTCGCTGCATATTTTTCCAGTGCGGAGAGTGCATTTTCACTCATAAACAAAATACGTGTTAAAAATATGGCTGACGAAGGTAACAAAAAGGCAAAACGTGCTTTGTATATCGCAAATAATTTTGACAAGGCACTCACAACTCTTCTTATCGGCAATAATATTGTAAAAATTGCCGCCGCTTCAGTTGCAACGTTGGTAACGCTTGATGTTCTGTCATCAACAAATATTGACGAAAGCACTCAAAGTATCATAGCTACCATATGGGCAACAGCAATTATATTCCTGTTCGGTGAGATGATTCCAAAAAGTTTTGCAAACGACAAACCTCTCTGGACTTCCATTCACTTTTCAGGCATCATGATGTTCTTTATGAAAATTTTCACGCCTCTCTCCGCATTTTTCGGTATGATAACAACAAGCGTAACGAAACTTTTCAAAGGTAACGATGAACCATCTATAACCGAAGAAGAATTGTACGACATAATTGAAACCGCCGAGGAAGAAGGCGTTGTAGACGAGGACCAAAGCGAACTGTTCAAGTCCGCAATAGAGTTTTCCGAAACAACCGCTCGTGACGTTATGACAATGAGGGATGATATTCTTGCTCTCGATGCGTCAATGACAAACGACCAGATAATGGTCACGATAAAACAGTCAAAACATTCCCGTCTTCCCGTTTACGACGGCGATATTGACAATATCATCGGCACGTTGCCGATAAGAAACTTTATAAAAGAATATTATAAAGACCCTTCTTTAAATATAAGAACACTGCTTATCCAACCGTTCTTTGTAAAAAGTAATGCAAAAATCGACGATTTGCTTACCAATATGAGACAACACAAATTTTATCTTGCCGTTGTAAGCGGTGAGCGTGGCGAAACTCTTGGCATAGTAACAATCGAGGATTTTCTTGAAGAGCTTGTAGGTGAAATTTGGGACGAGGACGACGTTGTAGATAATAATTTCACCAAACTTGGCGGTAATAAATTCAGAGTCAATACAAAGATGACAGTAAAAGAAGCGTTCTCGAGAATGCACCTTGAAATTAAAGAATCGCATATAGCGAATCGCCCTGTACTTTCTTGGGTTATTGAAACGTTCGGAAAAATTCCGGACGAGGGAGAGTCTTTTACTTATAATAACGTGGAAATCACAGTTGATACCGTTGAAGACGGTAGAGTATCCTATATTGAAATGCGTATTATGAACGAGTCCGAAATTGCGGCGGAGAACTCTGTATTTGCAAAGGACGATTCAGTAATCGTAGGAGGTGAAGATATATTATGACGAAATATATTCCCTCTTTGATTGTAATTTTTATATGCCTTGCTTTCTCTGCACTGTTTTCCGGAAGTGAGATAGCGTTCAATTCCGCAAACAAGTCCCGACTGAAAAAATCTGCCGAAAACGGATCTTCAACCGCAAAATTGGCATACAAAACCGTTGAAAATTTCACGTCAACACTTTCGGCAATTCTTATAGGCAATAACCTTGCAAACATCGCCGCATCCACTGCGGCAACACTTATTGCGATTAACATATTCAAAGATTTTAATAACAACAACGAATCTCTCGCATCATTCATAGCAACCATAGTACTTACTCTTATCGTATTGATTTTCGGAGAAATTGTACCCAAAATCGTATGTAAACAGTACGCCGATAAAGTATCTCGGTTTGTTGCATTTCCGATTAAAATAATCACTATTATTCTTTATCCGCTCGTATTTATCGTACTTCTCATAGTTAAACTCTTGTCGAAATTATGGGGCAAAGAGAGAGACGAAAATTCTCCAACCGTTACAGAAGAAGAACTTTCAACGATAATTGATGCGGTCGAAGAGGAAGGGGTTATCGACGAGGATAAAAGCGAATTGCTTCAATCCACTTTGGAATTTCAGGATACGACCGTAGAAGAAGTTATGACTCCACGTATGAACATGGTGGACATAGATATCGACGACGATGCTGAAAACATTCTCGAAATAATAGAAAATTCAAGATATTCACGCATTCCCGTCTATGAAGACGATATTGACAATGTTATCGGTATACTTTATTTAAATCATTACTACAAACAACTTGCCGAATATGACGGAGATCATTCAAAAATCGACCTGCGGTCTCTGCTTCTTCGTCCTAAAATGATACATAAAACAATGAAACTTCCCAACGCACTTGCAATTATGCGTGAAGAAAAAACCCACCTTGCAATTGTTATCGACGAGTTCGGTGGTACGCTGGGACTGGTCACGATGGAAGACATACTCGAAGAAATAGTAGGAGATATATGGGACGAATCCGACGAAATAGTGTCAATGATTGAACGCACCGGAGAAAACACCTATGATGTTTCGGGAGATATGAATATCGACGATTTCTTCTCTGAAATCGAGTTCGAAGATAATGATTTTGAATGTGAATACTCCACCGTCGGCGGATGGGCTGTCGAAGAACTTAATGCCGACCCACATGTTGGCGACAGTTTTACATATAAAAATCTGTGTGTTATCGTTACCGAAATGGATGAGTTCAGAATTATGAAACTTACCGTTCTCGTAACACCTGTAAACGACGAAGATTAAAAACAACCACAAAGGCATAGCCTTTGTGGTTGTTTTTACAAGAAAAAGGGGTCAAAATCGACCCCTTTTTCTTGTAAAAAATTATCTTGCCGCTTTAATTGCGTTTTCCGTTCCGAAGTAAATCATCTTGCCGGACTTTTTGCAAACCCAGTCCTCAGCCTCATCATCCTTCTTTTCGTCGGAATACTTCTGAACTTTTTCCCAAGCATCATTTGCATCATCTTTGTCTTCAAAATAGATGATAGTAACGTGAGCAAACTCATCGTCAATTTTACCCGTTCCGCTTACGACGGAATCAATACCGTCAACACCCAAAAGTTTAAGAGCAGTGGGAATTACAAGCGTGTCTTGTGCCGCCCAATCGATTCCGTTATCTTTGAGAGCGTCCAAAGCCTTGTCAGGGTCTGATGCAGGTGCACATGCAACAAGAATGGCACATGTCATAACTGCGATAAGTGCGAGGGCTACAACTTTAAGAATGTTCTTTTTCATAGTAAACTATCCTCCTGAATTTCTTAGTTATCCCTAAGTTGGTATCATTATACACTATTTGTGAAAAAATGTCAACAGATTTTTTTCACAAAGCCGACACATTTGTCAATTTTCAGTCTTTACGGGAAAAGTTTATAAAACAAAAAAGGCGATATACGCCTTTTTTGTTTTTCGATTATGCTTTTTTGTATTCCACACCGTTAATTTTTATAAATCCGTCACCGGACTCATACGTAAGTTCTCCGGAATATTTCTCGGCTGTTTCCGAACTTCCGGTTGTACGTTCATTGTATGTAATTGTTATTTTTCCGTCGGCAATTGAATACGTACCGCTCGCTTCAAGGTCTGTTCTGTATGTGGACTGACGTGTGATTTTCACGTTCATATCACTTGAAAATTCAAACGTAACACCTGTTCCGCTATCAAGATTTGAATATGTTCCGGATATAGCCGTGCCGTTTGTTTTGCTGTCATCGTCCGTGCAGGAAACCATTGCCGTCATCGCCAAAACGGCAAGCAAAAGAAGTGCCAATGCACTTGAAATTATCTTTTTCATTTGTATTCTCCTAATATTTAATCGATATTATTATACACGAAAGAATTATTGTTGTCAACATCAATTCTCTTTTTTGTATTTAATTCCATCAAAAACAATGTAGTCTTCACATATCTCTATTTTGTGTAATCCATCGTATATATTGTTTGAGTTCGTATCGTCAAAACTCATATCTATATTTCCGTCACTTATATGATACGTTCCTTGTGCGGAAAACACCTCACGTCCCGACGAAAAATATGACACCGTCACGCTCTCGCCTTTAAAATCAAGCACGCCTCCGGTCCCTATATCAACCGATGAATATTCCCGCAAAGTTGCTCACTCTTTTCGGACAAAAGCGTAAACACAATACATAACACTACAACGGCGACTATAATTGCAACTGATATAATTATAATCTTCTTCATGCGTTTTCTTTTGACTTTTTTCTGTCATAAACAGCAACCGCAATGGACGACACAAGTAAAATCGCAGACACACCGACACAAGCGTAAACAAAACTGTTGCCTATTATCGAGTATATCGTTCTTTGTTCTCTCAAATAAATATCACCTGTTACCGTTCCGCCTTCGAGTATGCCCAAACTCTCTTCAAACTCACCCATAGGGTTGATTATACCGGAAATGCCGGTGTTTGCGGCACGCACCAAATACCGTCCTGTTTCTACGGCACGAAGTTTAGACTGCGATGTATGCATATAATTTTCCGCCGACTTGTCGAACCACGCATCGTTTGTGGAAACTATAAGCATCTCCGCTCCGCCTCTGACCGCTTCCATGGCAATGTTTTCGTATACGGAGTCGAAACAAATCATACACCCGATGTTTCCCTGCTCGGTATGTAAAACCACGCTTTCATCACCGGGCAAAACGTCATCGGATATCATATTGAGTTCGGCAAACGGTGGCAGCAATACCTTTACCACGTCATACATCGGAACAAATTCCGCAAAAGGAACAAGCCGTTGCTTTGAATATATATCATCTCCGAAACTTCCGTCGCTCCGCACTTCCATAAGTGAATTATACGTTCTCATTGCACCGCTTTGAGCATAAACCGGGGTTTCCGGATACGTAAACGCAGATGCAATAATCGTTGTTCCCGTGCTTTTCGCAAGTTCCGAGAAATATTCTGCGAGTTCTTCGTCCATACTGTACGGAAATGCAGTCTCCGCCCATATAATCAAATCCGCTCCGTTGTCTGATGCCTCAATAGTATATTTGGTCTGTGCTTCTTCTATTTCCTGCCGTGTTCCATCGCTCCATTTTTCATTCAAGTGAATATTTCCTTGAACTGCGGAAACCGTAATCTTTTCATTTCCGTCATCGCTGTATGAAATTCTCACCATGCATCCGATAAGCAGATTTCCGACAATCAAACACACGCACACCACAGACAATATTCTCGCAAAATCCTGTCTTATGAGAATATATCCTATACAAAAGTTGACCGCAACTATAATAAACGTTACAAAGTATGATCCGAACACCGAAGCGGAAAGCATGGAAAGATTTGTTTCGCTCTGCCCGAGACATAATCTGCCCCACGGCACGCCCCACCAACCGATTGTTTGAGACCACTCAATGGAAGCCCACAACGCCCCCGCCAAAATCGGAACAAGTATTTTGATTTTTTCAAATATTCTGCATCGAAAAATTACGGCAAATACAAGAAATATAAGCGAACCGGTCACCGTTTGAACAATTGAAAGCCCTATCCATGCCACTAAAACGATAAATAAAGCCACCGCATGCGAAACTTCCATAAATTCAAGCGGATACATATATAAAAACCAATGCCATATCACAAGATAAAAAGACATAAAAAATACGGCACCGTGAAGATATATCTTACGCAGTGAATTTTGCTTGTCATCCGCTATAAGTATTAACACCATGGAAGCAGGCACAAGAGAAATCCATTCAAGAAATCCCACTTTCGGAAAAACAACGGTGAATGCAGTTAATACTCCCGATATGCACAAAAACAAAAATTTATATTTTTTTATTATCTGACACATAATTTACCCTTATTTTTTCAAACCGTCCACTATTTCCTTTCCGCAAGGAAAATTCGACAAAAACCAAATGTCGCTTGATGGGATAGATACCTCTTTTCCCTTCAAATACCCGAGAATACCGGAATTATCTGTAAAATTGAATATAAGTCTGTAAGAATACAACGCCTGAAACCTATATCCTCTTTCTCGGTCTCCCTTGTTAATGCCATATTTTCCATCTCCGAGGAGAGGATGACCTATGTGTGACATATGAGCTCTTATCTGATGGGTTCTGCCTGTGACAAGTTCCACTTGCAACAGACTGTCACCACCGTGACGTACAAGCGTCCTGTATTTTGTGATTATGTTCTTATATCCGTCCTTCGGTCTGTCGGAAATATCAACGGTTTTGCTTTTGGAGTCTTTTTTCAGATAACCTTTAAGCGTACCGCTGTCTTTTTCCATATTTCCGTGTACGGCACAGATATAAAACTTTCTTATTTCGTCGTCTTTGATTTTTTGATTCATTGCACGGAGAGATTCCGCATTTTTTGCGGCAATAACAATTCCGCCCGTATTTCTGTCAATACGGTTGCAAAGAGACGGGGCGAAAGATTGCTCGTCGTCGGGATTATATTCCCCTTTTTGATGCAAATACGCTTTTATATGCATAATAAGAGTATTGTCTCCTGCCCCCTCGTCTTCGTGAACCAACACACCGGGACGCTTGTTGCAAAGTATTATGTTCTCATCCTCATATACTATGTTCAACTTCGGAGAAATTCTTGACAATGCCCCGGTGTCATTTTCGGGAGAGGCAAAAAATTCATCTCTTATAAAAAGTTGGATCTCATCACCCTCACACAAATAATAATTCTGCTCCGCACGCTTGCGGTTTACCTTTATCTTTTTTGTGCGAATGTACTTATACATAAGCGACGCAGGAAGCCCGCAAACCGCCTTAGTTAGGAATTTGTCAAGTCGTTGTCCTGCGTCGTTTTTTTTGACAGTTA
This sequence comes from uncultured Clostridium sp., assembly GCA_964526505.1. GTDB lineage: Bacteria > Bacillota > Clostridia > Oscillospirales > CAG-272 > SVTX01. The sequence continues at coordinate 30,148 of CAZGJC010000001.1, read as the reverse complement.
TTATTTTCACTTGTGCAATCAGAGCGTACCGAATATTCTGTCGCCTGCGTCACCGAGACCGGGAACGATATATGCATGTTCGTTAAGACATTCGTCAACGGATGCAGTGTAAATATCAACGTCCGGATGCTCTTTGCGAACTCTTTCAACACCCTCGGGAGATGCTACGAGACACATAAATTTGATGTGCTTGCAACCCTTTCTTTTGAGTGTCTGCAATGCATCACACGCCGAACCGCCCGTTGCGAGCATGGGGTCTATAAGAATAACCATTCTTTCCTGAACGTCAGCGGGAAGTTTGCAGTAGTATTCAACGGGTTCATGCGTTTCAGGGTCACGATACAAACCGATGTGACCTACTTTTGCAACGGGAACAAGGCTGAGAATACCGTCAACCATTCCTATTCCCGCACGCAAAATCGGAACTATCGCAATTTTCTTTCCTGCAACCATTTTTGCTTTTGTTTTACAAACGGGAGTTTCAATGGTAATATCTTCAAGAGGAAGATCACGGGTTATTTCATATCCCATAAGCATTGATATTTCGTTGAGAAGTTCACGGAAATCTTTCGAACCCGTTTTCTTATTTCTCATAATTGAAAGTTTGTGTGTAATTAAGGGGTGGTCTACTATATGAAGTTGACTCATTGTAATTCTCCTTGTCTTGACTTTTTTACATACATTATACTACCTTTTAACACTTTTTTCAAGGTTTTTTTAAAAATATATTTACAAAAGCACAATTTAATGATAAAATATACCCGTATTATTATAGGAGAACGTTTATGTCGGAGAAAACAGTAGCGATAGTTACCTTGGGTTGCAAGGTAAACCAATATGAATCCGAGGCAATATCCGAACTGCTTGCCTCACAAGGTTGGGAAATAAGGAGTGCGGACGACGTATGTACCGCATATGTTATAAATACCTGTACGGTTACGGCAGAGTCTGACAGAAAAGCACGTCAGGCAATACGCCGTACAATGAGTAAAAATCCTTTTGCATATGTTCTTGTTACAGGTTGTTATTCCCAAACCAACCCGTCGGCGATTTCGGCAATTTCCGGTGTCGATTACGTATGCGGAAGTGCAAATAAACTTTCCGTTGCGGACAAGTTGGAAGAACTATATTCTATCGGCAAAAAGAATGACAGGACCGAAATATCCGTACAGAGTCTTGACGGTGCCGAGTTTGAGGGAATGTCAATAAAAAAATTTGACAGAACTCGTGCATACGTAAAAATCCAAGACGGTTGTGAGTCACGTTGCACCTATTGTACAATCCCCGCCGCACGTGGTCCGATACGTTCAAAATCGGCGGATGCGGTAATTGCGGAAGTGACGGAACTTGTACAAAACGGTTGCCGTGAAGTTGTCCTTACCGGTATTGAGACCGGGTGCTACGGAAGAGATTTAGAGGACGGTACAACACTTGCCGATTTGCTTTGCAGAGTCGATAAAATAGACGGCATAGGCAGAGTTCGTTTAGGTTCACTCGACCCGAGTATTATTAAACCGAATTTCGTGGATAAAATAAAAAATCTCAAATCCATAACGCCTCATTTCCATTTGTCAATGCAAAGCGGAAGTGACCGTGTTCTGGCAAAAATGAAACGCAAATATAATTCCACACAAGCGATGAATGCGGTAAAACTTTTGCGTGATGCGTTCCCCACACTGCAACTCACCACAGATATAATCGTCGGATTTCCCGGAGAATCCGAAGAAGATTTTGAAGACAGCCGTCGCCTTGTAAAAAATGCGGAATTTTTGATGACGCACGTATTCCCATACTCCAAACGAAGCGGAACACCTGCAGCGGAAATGGATAATCAAATTCCGGAAGAAATAAAGCACAACCGTGTTTCAATTTTGTCAAAAGACGCCTCAATTTCCCGTTCCTTGCGACTGGATTTACTTGTAGGCACAACGGCGGAGGTGCTTTTCGAATCACAAAACGGTGCCTATTCCTACGGTCACACGCCCGAATTTGTTGAAGTGCGTGTAAAAACGGAAGAAAATATGCACGCACAGATACGTACGGTAAAAATAATGTCTCATAACGGTGACACGTGCGAAGGAATTTTTATTTGATTTTTCTCCAAAAAATGGTAACAACACAAGAAAATTTACCGTTGTTTTCATTCAAATAAAATATTTTAAATAAAAACAAAAAAAATTTAAAAAACTACTTGCAATTTTAAAAGAAGTATGCTATAATATCATAGTTGCATAACCTTTGACAATAAATTCAGTTATAGATTTATGTAAATATGAAACAGGAGGTATCAATAATGGCAAAGTGCAGTGTTTGTGGAAAAGGCGTTGTTTTCGGTCAGAACGTTTCACACTCTAACAGAAAAACAAATAGAACTTGGAAGCCCAATATCCGCAAGGTAAAGGCTATGGTTGACGGTACACCCAAGACCGTTGCGGTATGCTCCCGTTGTCTTCGTTCGGGCAAAATTAACCGTGCATAATTAAATGTATGGACTTTCCATATTTACAGTTTAAAGGGCGTTTTTATAAACGCCCTTTAACTTTATCAGAAAAGGAGTTTTTATGACGGTAATAACAGATATCAGAACACCAAGCGATGCCCTGTCCTCGCTTAAAAACTCAGGATTTGAAATTTTGCCGTTGCATAGTGCAAAATATCTTGCACCGCCTGTGTCATCTCACCCGGATATGATTATATTTGTGGGTTTCGGTAAACTTTTCTGTCACAAAAAATATTATGAGGAAAATAAAGGTGATATAGAGAAAATACTTGCTTTATCATCATATAAACTTGTTCTGTCCGATGAACACACACAATCTACATACCCCGCCGACGTTCTGTTTAACTGCGTAACACTCGGGAATAATCTTTTATGTAATAAAAATACCGTTTCAGAACTCATACTCAAAGAAGCACGCCTCAACAACTTTAATATAATTCATACCAACCAGGGATACACAAAATGTTCGGTTTGTAAAATTGCCGAAGACGCAATAATAACGTCGGATAACTCAATATATAAAGCCTGTACGGAAAACAATATTGATGTGTTGATGATATCAGCGGGCGGTGTGTCATTGAACGGATATGACTGCGGTTTTATAGGCGGTGCTACCGGTACGTATAAAGACAAAGTATATTTTTGCGGTAACGTTTCAGAACATCCCAACGCAAAACGTATAATTGATTTTTGTCATTTGCATAAAAAAGAGGTTGTTTCTCTTTCAAATAGCCCTTTGTACGATATCGGCACTATGTTTTTTGTATAAAATGGCACTTGTATTAAACTGTGAAATGTGATATAATAACAATAATAGCCAAAAAGGAGGCGGAAAATGAAAATACAGGAATCAGCGGAAAACTATCTTGAAACAATCCTCCGCCTGCAACTCAGAAAAGGATACGTTCGTGCAATAGACATTGCCAACGAACTTGATTTTTCCAAGCCGAGCGTCAGCGTCGCCATGAAAAATTTGCGTGAAAACGGATATATCGAAACAGACGCAAACGGTCATATTATTCTGCTTGAATCCGGGCGAAAGATTGCAGAAGATATTATGGAACGACACACAATAATTGCAAAGTGGTTGGAAGATATGGGCGTTCCGAGTAATATTGCCTCCGATGATGCGTGTAAACTCGAACACGTTCTAAGTACTGAAAGTTTTGAAGCCATAAAAAAGCATATAAAAAAGTGAAATATCCTCTCCTTATCGGAGAGGATATTTTTATATGGAATTTATAAATTTGTGTTAGACTGTTCATCCGACACTTCCCTGTCTTCCCTCGTCTTGAACTTTATTTTCGGACAAGATACGGGAAGTGATAAAATAAAAAAGGTGCGTCGATGAGAGACGCACCGAAAAAATGTATCTCTCATTGTCGCCAAACAATTCCACTTACCCTCAGAGTATACAGAAAAAGAGAGAAACACCTTTTACCAAGGTATGGTTTCCCCAAGGGTAATTTTCAAATGTAATTGTTTGGCATAAACATTTTAACACACAAACTTCCGCATGTCAAGTTTTTTGAAAATAAAAACGCATTTTCGGCTCTCTCCAAATATAATTTAATTTGACTTTTTTACAAGTTATGATATACTGAAAAAACAAACTTCATCAGAAAGGATTTTAACTATGAGAAAAAATTTCGGTTCAAAAGCCATTCTTTATCCAATGCCTGTTCTCATCATAGCGACTTATGACAAAAACGGCACACCAAACGCAATGAACGCCGCTTGGGGCGGAATAAGCGAGTCGGATGAAATTTCAATATGCATCAGTGATGATCACAAAACCACAAAAAATCTCATTGCAACAAACGCATTTACCGTAAGTGTGGCAACCGCAGACTATGTCAAGGAATGTGACTATTTGGGCATCGCAACGGGAAATAAAGTTGAAAACAAACTTGACGTTTGCGGTTTTCATACACAAAAGAGTCAGTTTGTAAATGCACCGATAATCTGCGAGCTCCCTCTGGCACTTGAATGCCGAGTTAAATCATATGATAAAGAAACCTGTCGCCTTGTTGGTGAGATAGTTAATGTTTGTGCGGAGAACAGCATACTCACAAACGAAAAAATCGATATATCAAAACTCAAACCCATCGCATATGATTCCGCAACTCACGGATATAACGTGATAGGAGAGCGTGTCGGAAACGCATTTTCAGACGGCAGGAAATATATAAATAATTGACAACACAAAAAAATAACGACATCTGCAATAATCTCAAAAATCATTGCAGATGTCGTTTAATTAACACTCGACGGCAACTTTAATTACGCCGTCTTTTTTATTTTCAAACAGTTCATACGCCTCATTTATGCGTGATAAAGGATACGTATGCGTAATAAGAGGCTCCGTGTCTATCTTTCCCTCAGCTATCAACGTAAGTATCTCCTCACAGTCACAACCGTCAACACCGCCTGTTTTAAATGTCAAATTCTTTCCGTACATATCAGGTAACGGTAATACTTGCGGTTTGTCGTACAGTGCAACAACCGTAACACAGGCATTTGGACGTGCAGACTTCCACGCAAGTGAAAAAGTATCCTCGCCTCCGGCAATTTCAAGTACAACGTCCGCACCGCCATTCTCACTGTTTTTTCTGACAAATTCCACGCACCGATCGGGTGTGACAGTCAAAACGCTCGGATAATGTTCATTTACAAATTTTATTCTTTCTGCATTTTGTTCGCAAACTATAACCCTTTTCGGATTTTTCAGCATAACGCATAAAAGCGTGCATATTCCGGTAGGACCTGCCCCTATTATAAGAACCGTGTCGTCTTGCGAAATATCCGAAATGCGTGTTGCCCAAAATCCGGTAGCAAGAATATCACCTGCAAACAATGCCTGACGGTCAGTAACTTTTTCGGGAATTTTATTCAACCCGGTATCAGCAAACGGAACACGGACATATTCTGCCTGTCCCCCATCAATTCTGCATCCCAATGCCCAACCGCCATTTTTATCGGTGCAGTTATTTACAAAACCATGCTTGCAAAAAAAGCATTTTCCGCAAAAAGTCTCCACGTTTACGGTCACCCTGTCGCCGGGCTTTATGCTTTTAACCTCACTGCCTACTTCCTCCACAATTCCAACCATCTCGTGTCCCACGGTTGTTCCTTCTACCGCTCTCGGTACACTTCCGTGCTTGATGTGCAAATCACTCGAACAAATGCTGGCAAGCGTCACTTTGACAACTGCGTCTCCATCGTCTCGTATTTTCGGTTTTTCCTTTTCGACGAAATCAAATTTCCCCTTGTGAGTGTAAGTATAAGTCAGCATATTTTTCTCCGTTTGATATTTATCGGCTTTCAGCCAATTTTACGTCAACGTCATCTCGTCCCCACTCCGGAAACGCCCCGCTTTGGGATACGGCAAGCGAACCGCATGCGTTTGCCCGACGTAATATGTGATTCCAATTTTCGTTGCCCTCGTATATTCCCGACAACGCTCCCGCCATAAACGAATCTCCCGCACCGTTTGTGTCTATAACCTTGTCGGTCGGAATGGTGGGTTCATAATAAATTTTTCCATCGGCACAAGCCATACTGCCTCGCTTTCCGAGCGTAAGTAAAATTACTTTCGTATCGCTTTGTGCTTTGCATAGCATCTCTTCCACAGACGTACCGCTGTAAAACATCGGTAACTCATTGTCCGAAAATTTGATAATATCCGCTTTCTCTATATATTCTTTATAAATTCTTATCGCTTCTGCCCCATACGCAAAAATATCATCACGGTAGTTTACGTCAAAACTTATTTTCTTGCCGTGTGACTTCGCACACTCAATCAATTTATCAAGAAAAGATCTACCCGACTTTACCGACATTGCCAGAGACCCTATGTGAATAATGTCAGCCTCGGATACTATCTTATTTATGTCATTTTCGTCAAAATAAGCATCTGCCGTATTCTTTCTGTAAAAGCTGAAACTACGCTCACCGTGGGCATCAACCTCCACAAATGCCAAGGTTGTATTTCTCTCTTCATCTACACGAATGTTCAAATAATCAAAATTTAAAGAATTTGCCTTGTTGCAAAGATAAGTTCCAATCGTATCGTGACCGACAACTCCGTAAAATCCGCATTCGACGTTAAGTTTTTTCAAACAGCAGGCAACGTTAAACGGTGCTCCGCCCGCAAATCGCTCATAAACAAAGTTTTCATCTCTTGTTTTTCCGATCATATCCGCCAAAATTTCACCAACACAAATTATCATAAAACGTCTCTGCCTCCTTTAATTTTTCGAGTGTCTGACACTTCCGATATTATTATATCAAAGACGCAAAAGAATTTCAAGTGTTAAAAACAATGTTCCGAGCCAAAAATATATGTATTGAAAACAATTTTTTAACTTTTAGAAATATACTTGAAAAATTACGTTTCGTGGTGTATAATATTTGCATAAGTGGTTTTGAATACCGCATTTAAAGATGTCGGATACGAATATATAGGAGTTTCAATGAAAAAAGTTCAATATTTTATACGCATACTCACAGTTGCACCGATAATTGCCCTTGCCACGTTCCTGATACTGCAAATAGTCTCTCCCGAAATAACCGGAGGATGGCTCAATACCTCGGTTGGAATTTTATTTATAACGATTTTCCCGGCACTTGCCTACGCCATTCAACCGATTATACCGCATTTTAAGAATAAAGGTCGTGAGGGTCAACGCACGCTTGCGATAATAATGTCGGTTATAGGCTACATCGGCGGTGCAATTTGTGCGTTCGTTCTCGGAATGCCCGAAAAATTTCAAATTATATTCGTAACGTACTTGCTCTCGGGAGTAATTATGCTCCTGCTCAATAAGGTCGCAAAAATCCGTTCAAGCGGGCATGCTTGCGGAGTTGCAGGTCCCGTATTTTATCTGTCGTACGTATATACGCCTTTTGCTCTTTTCGGACTTTTACTGCTCGTCCCGGTTTTTTGGTCGTCTTGCAAAATGAAACGACATAAAATAAGCGAACTTGTAATCGGTACCGCAATTCCGCTCTTTTCGATGATTCTATCCATTTTTTTGGTAAGTATAGCATAAAATTTACGTAATTTTTTAGATATTTTTCAAAAATCCATTGACAAAAAAATAAACTTGTGATATAATCTATCATTGGTATGGTTCGTTTTGCGAACCTACTCTCTACCGCACAATATGTGTGCGGTCAAATAAGTCCATAGGGAGGTAAAAAACATGGAAAACGTAATCAATTCTTATGAAACTCTTTTTGTCGTTGATCTTTCAAACGGCGAGGAGGCTGCAAAAGCAACTGCTGATAAGTTCGCAGGTTTGATTGGTTCCAACGGAGAAATCGTTGAGGTAGACACATGGGGCAAACGCCGTCTTGCATACCTTATCAACGATATGAGCGAAGGCTACTACACCGTTGTTACGTTCAAGTCCGCTCCTTCTTTCATTGCAGAACTTGAACGTCAGTTCAACATTGATGAAACAATTATGCGTTCTATGACAATCAAACTCGATTTCGAGCCTGTTGCAAAGAGTGCCGTTGTTGAAGAAAACATCGAAGTTGCAGAAGAAACCGTTGTTGAGACAGCAGACGCTGAATAATTGAGGTGCTATAATGGCTAACTTTAATTTCAACAAGGTTATTTTGGGTGGTAGACTTACCGCCGATCCTGAACTGAAACAGACACAAAACGGCATCGCCGTCGTATCCTTTTCCATTGCGGTAAACCGCAGATACAATAAGGATAGCCAGCAGAACGAAACAGACTTTTTTAACGTAACCGCTTGGAGACAAACCGCAGAGTTTGTATCAAGATACTTTAAGAAAGGTTCTTCAATCTGCATTGTGGGAACACTTCAGAACAGATCTTGGGTTGACCAGCAGAATACGAAACATTACAGAACGGATATAGTTGCCGACGAAGTTATGTTTGTTGACAGCCGTTCCGAATCATCACCGTCAACTTTCGGTGCTGACAGTTTCACTGCCGCTCCCTCTTTCTCCTCAGCGTCGGATATCGCTCCCAAGTTTGAGGAAATCAAGACAGACGACGACCTTCCGTTCTAAGTCGGGCGTTGTCACCTAAATTTAAATTGGAGGATTCATAAGATGGATAAGAATGAAAACCGTCCTGCGAGACCTGTTGTCCGCAAGAGAAAAAAGGTTTGTATCTTCTGTGCAGATAAGGTATCCTATATCGACTATAAGGATTCCGCAAAACTTCGCAAATTCATAAGCGAACGTGGAAAAATTCTCCCCAGAAGAATTTCGGGAACTTGTGCTGTTCACCAGCGTGATCTCAACACCGCTATTAAGCGTGCACGTCAGGCAGCCCTTCTTCCTTACGTAACAGACTAATAAAAAGTTTAAGCCTCGGCAATTGCCGAGGCTTTTTTCTTTATCATTTATCCGTGAGAGGAATAGTTTGGTGCTTCTTTTGTGATATTTATGTCATGAGGATGTGATTCACGGAGACCGGCACCCGTAATTTTTACAAACTGACCGTTTTCTCTTAATGCGTCTATATTATGTGCTCCGCAATATCCCATGCCGGAACGCAATCCACCCATAAGTTGATATACCGTATCAGCAAGAAGTCCCTTGTACGGAACACGACCCTCAACGCCTTCCGGAACGAGTTTCTTGTTGTTTTCTTGGAAATACCTATCCTTTGAGCCACGTTCCATTGCGGCTATCGAACCCATACCTCTGTACACCTTGAAACTTCTTCCCTGATAGAGTTCCTCTTCTCCGGGGCTTTCTTTGCATCCTGCAAACAGTGATCCCAACATTACCACCGATGCACCTGCGGCAATTGCTTTTGTTATATCACCGCTGAATTTAATTCCTCCGTCTGCAATCACAGGAATATTGTATTTGTCGGCAACCTCTGCCGCATCACAAATGGCTGTAATTTGAGGAACACCTATACCCGCAACTATACGTGTGGTGCAAATCGAACCAGGTCCTATACCCACCTTTATGGCATCGGCACCTGCACGAATGAGATCCTCTGCCGCTTCTCCCGTCGCAATGTTGCCTGCGATAAGTTGACAATCCGGAAATCTTTCTTTAACCTTAGCAACACTCTTCAAAATGTTTTCGGAGTGTCCATGAGCGGAATCAAGCACAAGATAGTCTGCACCTGCGTCAAGGAGAACGCTCGCCCTGTCAAGTACGTCGCTTGTCGCACCTATCGCCGCACCGCAGATAAGACGACCATTTGCATCTTTTGAGGCGTGAGGGTACTTTCTCACCTTTTCAATATCCTTAACAGTGATAAGACCTCTCAATTCCATGTTTTCATTGACAATCGGAAGTTTCTCTATTTTGTTTTTGCAAAGGATTTCCTTTGCCTGTTCAAGAGTTGTTCCTTCGGGGGCGGTCACAAGATGAGTTTTTGTCATAACGTCATCTATTTTTACATTATAGTCGGAAAGAAATTTCATATCACGGTTAGTGATAATTCCAATGAGTTTTCCACGTTCGTCACAAATCGGCACACCGGATATTTTGAACTTGTGCATTAAGGACTCCGCCTCGCTGACAAGGTTATCTTTGCCTAAAAAAATCGGATTTGTGATAACACCGTTCTCGCTTCTCTTTACTCTGTCAACGTGATCGGCTTGTTTCTCTATGGACATATTCTTGTGAATAGTACCTGCACCTCCCTCACGTGCAATCGCAATTGCAAGTTCAGACTCGGTTACCGTATCCATCGCCGCACTCATAAGCGGAATGTTGAGCCTTATTTTGTTAGTCAAACGAGTTGACAAATCAATATCGGCAGGAAGAATATCGCTTTTAGCGGGGATAAGAAGTACGTCATCGAACGTTAGACCTTCTTTTGCAAACTTATCGGAATAAGACATTTACTCTCCTCACTTTCATAATTTTTAAATTTTCTAATATTATAACAAAAAGAAATTAAGTTGTCAATGCAGAGTTTGGGATAAAATGTCATATAAAATCATATATTTTTATTGAATATGCATAAAATTTTGATATTTTGCATATTATTATCAAAAACACGAAAAAGGATATGCAAAATGAAAAACCCGGTTATAATTTATATAATATCAATTTTACTTGCCACATCAATCCTGATCGCATTCGGAATTTCTCTCGGTACCATATCACCGCCACAATCGATCGAAACTTCCGCAAATGAAACAAAATACTCCACCGTCATAATTGATGCAGGACACGGCGGAGAAGATGGCGGTGCTTCATCTAAAAACGGACTAATAGAAAAAAATATAAATCTCGAATTGGCAATGATGTTGCGAGATTTGCTTTCTTCAAAGGATATAAACGTCGTTCTAACACGTGATACAGACACGCTTTTATACGATCGAAGTGCAGACTATAAAGGCAAAAAGAAAAAACTGGATATGGAAGCACGACTCAAAATCATTCAAAACACGGATAACTGTATTTTCGTAAGTCTGCATATGAACTCTTTTTCAGACTCACGCTACTCGGGACTCCAAGTGTGGTATTCCGATAATAACGCCGATTCGCAAACTCTCGCAAATTTAGTTCAAACGAATATCCAGTCAGAACTTCAACCCGACAATAATCGCAAAATAAAATCCGCAGGAGACGATATATATCTGCTCTCAAACTCCCATTGCCCGTCAATTCTCGTGGAATGCGGATTTTTATCAAATATCGCAGAGGCTGACCTTTTCCGAGACGCTCAATATAAACAGTCTCTCACTTCTAACCTCTGCGATTCTATTATTAACTTTTTGGAAACTTGTCACCCTGACGCAAACAATCAAACAAATTCCACGGATAACAGTCAATATTCGGAAAACTGACAACTTCGATTGTCTTACCGGTTTTCGGATGAATAAACTCCGCCTTGTGCGACCAAAGTGCAACACCGCACTTGTTGTCACGACTTCCGTATTTCCCGTCACCCACGAGTGGCATTTTTCTGCTTGCAAACTGAACCCTTACCTGATGAGTCCTGCCTGTTATAAGTTCAATCCGCATAAGACTTACCGTGTTCCCGTCTGCCGTTTTGCAACTTTCGAGTGTTTCGTATAAAAGCGATGCAGGTTTTACACTGCGTCTTTCTCTGTCCACAACGTAAGTCTTGTTCTTTTGTTTATCGTGATAAAGCAAATCGTCCATTCTGCCGACGTAAGGCTCGGGTCGTGACAATGAAACAGCCAAGTATGTTTTTTTGTATTCCTTTTGCGACACTGCCTCTGATAACTTTCCGGTAAGAGTTTTATCTTTTGAAAAAAGCATTACACCGCCGGTCGTCACGTCTAACCTGTGAACAATCCCAATATATGAGTCTTCCCCTTTGGATTGCCTGTATTTTGAAAGTTTATCAGGCAAACTTTCCGTAATTTTACCGTCGGACAATTGCGAATTTTCACCAACTCGCTTTTCACATAAAATCAAATACTTGTCCTCATATAGTATTTTGTTTTTCATACAACCTCCAAAGAAAGAAAAGAGTGCAGTAAAAACTGCACCCTTATCTATAAAGGCAATCAGTCAGCGTAAACGCTTACCTGCTTTTTGCCTCCTGCCTTATGCTCAAACTTAACTCTTCCGTCAATAAGAGCAAAGAGTGTGTCGTCGCTTCCGATGCCAACGTTGTTACCGGGATGAATAGCGGTTCCTCTCTGTCTTACGAGAATGTTGCCGGCAAGTACTGCCTGACCGTCCGCTCTCTTTACGCCAAGACGCTTAGATTCGCTGTCACGACCGTTCTTTGTAGAACCAACACCCTTTTTATGAGCAAAAAATTGTAAACTAAGCTTTACCATTATCTTTTCCTCCATTTAATTATTCTGCACTGTGTGCCGATGTGTTCTGTTTTGTTAATCTTCGTCATACTCTCGGTCAACGACAGACACGTCAAGATATTCGTAATACTCCTCCATCATATCTTCAATTTGCTTGTAATATGCGAGAAATAAACCCGACACTGCGTATCTTTTAAGCTCATCATCCTCAAATTCGGGAAGAGCCGCACGTGACTTTACTCGTATGTTTGTGGTTTTTTCGTCAATTTCAAAATCAACACGAGAAGCATAAGCAACTTCTACCGTATTGATGATAAGCATTGTCATAGCGGAAAGTGCCGCACAAAGAACGTCACCGCCCTCTTCGCCGTATCCCGTATGTCCTTGCTCCTCAAATCCGTAAAAGTTTCCACCGCTCCTGTAAAATACAAGCCGTGTCATAAAATTTCAGAAATTAACCTGCAATAGATGTGATTTGAATTTTTGTGTAAGGCTGTCTGTGACCGATTTTCTTCTTCTCGTTCTTCTTAGCCTTGTACTTCAAAACATAAATCTTCTTGCCCTTGCCGTTCTTTTGAACAACGCCTTTAACAACAGCACCTTCAACTGTGGGAGTACCTGCCTTGAAGCCTGCATCTGTTGAGAGAGCAATTACCTTATCAAACGTAATTTCCTCGCCCTCGTTACAGTCAAGTTTCTCAACAAAGATAATGTCCTGCTCTGTTACTTTGTACTGCTTTCCGCCGGTTTCGATTATTGCAAACACGAAAAGCACCTCTCTTTCATATAAGTCTCGCTAAACAATGGCGGCTAAACCTCGAAATTTTCATTTCAAAAATTTACGCACTTAAAAAAGCCAATTTTAAGCGGCATTTAAGATTATATCACAGTATTGTCTTTTTGTCAATAGATTTTTTAAATATTCACTAATTTTCAAATTATATTCAACAAATTTCATTGAAAAAACCGAGACTTTTCAGCCTCGGTTTGATTCTTTGTAAGAAATCAGTTCTTTGCAGAAATATCTTCCTTAACCTTGGACGCCTTACCAACTCTTCCACGGAGGTAGTAGAGTTTAGCACGTCTAACCTTACCCTTGCGGATAACGTCTACTTTAACTACGTTAGGAGAATGAATGGGGAATGTCTTTTCAACACCGCATCCGAATGTGATACGTCTAACTGTGAAAGTCGAAGAAATACCGCCTTCGTGCTTTGCGATAACAGTACCTTCATACATCTGAATTCTTTCTCTTGTACCCTCAACTATTTTGTTGTGAACACGAACGGTATCACCAATGTTAAACTGGGGTACTTCCTCTTTGAGTTGCTCGTTTGTAAAAGCCTTAATAAGATCCATAAAGCCCTCCTTAATATTACGGATGTTCATGCGAGCATTGCAGCGGACCACCCTATTTGCGTTTTTCACACCCGTATATTGTACCACAAATAATATTTTTTGTCAAGGCGTGACACAATATTTTTTTGAATATTTTGTAAATATTTATGCCTTTCTCTTTTTTAATGATAAAATCACGGTTTTGCAACTTTTAATTATATCATTACCGTTGTAAACCAAGCATACCATCAGAATTGCAATCGATATAAGAATGCCGTAAACGTTTGTACCCCAAAGTGAGGTAACAATCACTGCCATGGAAAGCATAAATGTATTCAGCGTCAAACGTAAAGGATATAACTTGAACGGTATAAACCGTCGCATCGTAACCGCTCTTATTATAAACACGACAAAATAACTTATAAACGTTGCAATTGAAGCACCCATAGCACCCCAACCGAGACCAAAATCGGGAATCATAAGCAAATTCAGACCTATGTTTAAAACGGCACCGATAAGCGATGTCCAAAATGACATGGTGGTCTTTTTCACCGTAAAATACGCACTTCCCATAAAGGTGTCAAGCGATGTAAATACCGTTGCAAGCGACAAAATCGGTATATAAACCCATGCGTCTCCGTAAGAAGCATCGAATAATATTGCCGATGAAATTCGAGCGGTCACAGCAAGAGCGGTACCTCCCATAAACATAACGGCAATGTAATATTTAAACACGTTTGAATAAAATTTTGTTCGTTCTTCAACACCGTCATCGTCCGATGCAACGGAGAGTTTCCATGCGTCGTTGAAAATCGTTACAACGTAAGTCAAAAGCGTCGGTATTTTATATGCGGCAGTATAAAGACCGTTTATTGAATCCGAGCAAAAATACGCAACCATATACCTGTCAGACACGCTTGTAATCCACCAGCAAATCGTTGACGGCACAAGGGGCAGGCAGAATTTCAACATACTGCGGACCGTCGAACCGTTTATTTTTTTCGGTTTGAATGACGAGTACAGCCTGGCTACAAAGACCAAAAAAATCGCCGTAAGCCCGTCGGCAAGAATCACAGATAAAACATACCCATCAATTCCCATATCAAATACGGCAAGAAAAATGATGTTCAACAGCACTGTAAGACATGTGTTGAGTATTCCCTGACCTGCAAATAGTTTGGTTTTACCTATCGCACAAACGTATTGCGAACACACGGCATGTATATTTGACGCCAAAACATAGGTGATTATAAGGGCAAAATATGGTGCAAAATAGTCCGCCAGAGATATCAGCGGAGACAGAGCGAGGAACAACACGCTCCCTCCAAGCATAATAATAACACCGTTGGTAAAAAACGATTCCTTGTCTTCACCGGATTGTGCCGCATAGCGAAATATTCCCTCACTGACGCCGAGTCCCGCAAGCGGAATTATAAGATTGCACAAATTCGTTATAAGGTCAGCCGTACTGTACTCCGCACTTGAAAGACACGCAGTATAGAACGGAAGCATAAAAATAACTATCAGTTTGGAAACAAATTTCCCGACCGTAAAAATCGCAGTATTGGAAAACAATTTTGTAACCTTGTTTTTGACCAATTCCACACCCCCAAACAAAATAAATAATTTGGGCTGTTATAACAGCCCAAATATTTCAAAAATCAATCGCAATTTTCCCAGTTATGGTAAACTTCCATAACGTCGTCGTCTTCTTCGAGTTTTTCTATGAGAAGATTCATAAATTTAATATCGTCCTCATCACTGAGAGTTACACTTGTCGTGGGAACTTTGCTCTTTTCTGCGGATTCAAACGTATATCCGGCATCTTTAAGAGAGTCCGCAACAGCATAAACGTCATCGGGTTCTGTGTAGATTTCAAAAATTCCGTCTTCACCCGAAAAATCGGTAGCACCCGATTCAAGAGCGGTCTCCATAAGTTTGTCCTCGTCTATTTCGCCGTCCTCGTCGGTTATAACGATAACACCCTTTTCTTCAAACATAAAACTTACACAACCGGTCTGTCCCATATTTCCGTGATATTTGGAGAAATAAGAACGAATATTTCCCGCCGTTCTGTTTCTGTTGTCTGTTGTAGCCTCAACAATTACGGCAATTCCGGCAGGACCGTAGCCCTCGTAAACAACTTCCTCGTAGTTCTCACCCGTTCCGCCCATTGCTTTCTTTATAGTTCTTTCAATGTTGTCGTTAGGTACGTTGTTAGCCTTTGCTTTTGCAACGAGGTCACGGAGTTTTGCGTTTGAGTTAGGATCTCCGCCACCTTCTTTTACGGCAATTGTAATCTCCTTGCCGATTTTCGTAAACACCTTGGCTCTTTGAGCGTCGGTCTTTTCCTTTTTGTGCTTAATATTAGCCCATTTACTATGTCCTGACATAAGATATATATCCTTTCAATTGTTATTCCAAACCGATATTTATATACGTTCCGTTTTTCGGAGACATACAAGCGAAAATGCACTTCCGAGGACTTGACGTGTTGCACGTGTCAACATAATTCTTGTGTTTCTGACATCCTCATTTTCCGCATTAAGTATCTTACATTCGTGATAGAACTTGTTAAACGCAACCGCAACGTCAAGAATAAATCTTGTAATTGTGGAGGGTTCGTAATCTCTTATAGCAATATTAACTCTCTCTTCGAATTGGCAAAGAGTTTTAAGAAGCGTTGACTCCTCGGGTGAGGTTATCTTCATTTCTCCGCCGACTGCATTCGTCGCCTTTTCAAGCACCGAACAGGTACGTGCATAGGTATATTGAACGTACGGACCTGTATTTCCGTCAAAACTCAATGCATCTTCAAGATTGAAGTTAATATCTTTAATTCTGTTGTTCGTAAGATAGTAAAATACAACCGCACCTACGCCGACAGCCTCGGCTATATCGTATCTGTCTTTGAGTTCGGGATTTTTCTCAATCATAATTCCCTGTACCTTTTCTATTGCCTGTGCGAAAAGGTCTTTGAGAAGAACAACGTTACCTGTTCTCGTAGCAAGTTTCTCACCGTTGATCGACACCGTACCGTAAGGCACGTGAACAAGTTGATTGTACCAATCGTAACCCATAAGTTCAACAACCTTAAACCACTGTTTGAAATGCAGATTTTGCTGGTTGCTCGTCACGTATATACATTTATCAAAGTTGTAAGTTTGCTTTCTGTAATAAGCGGCGGCAATATCACGGGTGGGATAAAGGGTCGAACCGTCACGTTTAAGTATAAGGCAAGGAGGCATACCGTACTCTTCAAGGTCGACAATAGACGCACCGTCGTCGATTTTGAGAAGTCCCATATCACGCAATTTTTGAACCTGTGCCGGCATCTTGTCCGTGTAGAAACTCTCGCCCTTGTAACTGTCAAAATCAATATCAAGTTGCTTGTATGTTTTGCTGTATTCTTCAAGACTTATCTGAACGAACCACTTCCAAAGAGAAATATTTTCTTCGTCTCCGATTTCCATCTTGTGAAATTCCGCTCTTGCTTGTTCTGCAAGGTCGTCACGTGCGGGAATTCCTCTTGCCTCATCACCTTTTATTTCATTGTTGATACGAACGTAAAGTTCGACAAGTTTGTCAACTCCGCCCTGTTCTATCTGCTCCTTGTTACCCCAAAGTCTGTATGCAACAATAAGTTTTCCAAACTGGGTTCCCCAGTCTCCGAGATAGTTTATGCCGATACACTTGTATCCGGCAAATTCGTGAAGTTTTTTAAGTGAATGACCTATTACAGTCGTGCCGAGATGACCGATGTGGAAAGGTTTTGCAACGTTAGGCGACGAATAGTCAAGAACTACTGTTTTTCCGTCTCCGTAGTTGGGTCTGCCGTAGTTGTCACCCTTATTTATGATTTCGGAAAGCACGTGTTGTGCAAGATATTCATCCGAAATTTTTATATTCAAATATCCGTTAACCGCCTCAGCAGAACTTATGCAGTCAAGGCTGAGTGACTCCGAAAGTTGCGATGCTATCTGAACGGGCGAACGACGAAGCGTTTTCGAAAGTTTAAAACAAGGAAACGCAAGGTCTCCCATTGACGCATCAGGCGGATATTCAAGCATATCCATAACGTCCGCAACTTCTATTTCAGCCGTTGGATTTATCGCCTTTACGCTTTTATGAATGTTATCCGCAATTGCGGATTTGATTTTAAGCATATTCTTCTGCCTTTCTGTAAATTAACTGTCTTTTTTCACACTTTTTATATTATAACATATATATTTTTGAAATTCAATAGCAATAAATAATTTTAAATCATTATTTTTCAAGGTCGATACGCTCGGATAACATATCCATTGCAGCCTGCCTTTGTGCATCGGTTATATTTATTCCGCCGAGAATTCGTGCCGCTTCTTCAATCCGTTCTTCTTTTGAAAGTAAACGAATATCGCTCAACGCTCTACCCGTATCCTGATTTTTCGATATGAGAAAATGGTAATCGGCAAGAGTTGCGATTTGTGCGGAGTGTGTAACGCATATAATTTGAGACGAGCGAGATATCTCTTTCAACTTCATACCTATCTTACGTGAAGTTTTACCGGAAATTCCTGTGTCAACTTCGTCGTAAATCGCACATCCGATGTCGTCTTTTTGGTTTAATACACTGCGTAGTGCAAGCGTGATTCTCGAAAGTTCGCCTCCCGAAACAATCTCCGTCATAGGTTTGAGTGGTTCTCCCACGTTTGTCGCAACCGTAAATTCCACTTTGTCGCAACCGCTCTCATAAAGATTTTCACCGGGATTTACAAGTATTTCAAATCTTACCGCAGGCATATCCAAATATCTCAATACCGCTCCGGTTTTTTCCGATATTTCTTTTGCAACGGTCTGCCTGATAAGCGAAAGTTCACCTGCCACAGCATACGCCTCGGAACTCAGTTTTTTAATTTCATCTCGGTATTTTTCGCATAATTCGTCAGACGTGTCAATCTCGTCAAGCCTCGACTTTGCCTGCGTGAGGAATTTCAATATTTCTTCAATATTCGCACCGTATTTTCTTTTAAGTTTGTTTATCTTTTCGAGCCTTGCGTGTATTTTGTCAATGCGTTCAGTAGGATCGCCGTCAAATTCTATACCGAGTGCATCTATGCGATCGGCAATGTCTTCAAGTTCATACTTTATTTCATCGAGTTTTTCCGACAATTCGGAGGCATCCGGAACAATTGCCGATATTTGCGATATCGCTCCGACCGCTTTTTCCGTAAGATATACCGCACCGACTCCTCCGTCGCCACGCAGAGCTTTGTATGCCTTGTGTACGTGTTTATTTATTCTTTCGGAATTTTCAAGTTTTTTGAGTTCCTCACTCATATACTCTTCTTCACCGACTTTAAGATGTGCGGACTCAATTTCTTTTATCTGAAATTCAAGCATATCTCGTTCTCTTCTGAGTCGTGCATTGTCACTCGTCAGGGAATTGAGACTTTCTCTGTACTTGCAAATCTCCGCATAAATATTGCCGTATTTCGCTCTCAAATCATTGCATGACGCATACCCGTCAATTAAATCAACGTAATTTTTTGCATCAGCAAAATATGTTGAATCATTTTGACCGTGTATGGAAATCATCTTGTCTCCTACCGCTTTTAAAATGGTTTTGGTAACGGTTTTTCCGTTTATTTTGGCAAGAGTTCGTCCATCAGTTCCCAAGCGAACGCATAAAAGCAATTCGTCATCATCAATATCAATTCCGATATCACTCAAATATTTTCGGTAACCCTCTCCGATTCCGTCAAATAAAGCCTCACAAAAAGCGAATTCCTCACCTGACCTTATAAGGTCTCTGCTCACTTTTCTGCCCGTCAGTAATTTTATACTGTCAATAATAACCGACTTTCCCGCCCCCGTTTCTCCCGTAAGAACAGAAAGCCCGTCCGAGAAATCAACGTCTGCACTCTTGACTACCGCAACGTTTTCGATATGAAGATGTCTGAGCATTTTCTTACACTTCCGAAAGCATTGCTTTCATTTTCTCGCACAATTCGAAAGCGGACTCCTCGTCCCTGACAACAATTATAATCGTATCGTCGCCCGATACGCAACCGAGTATGCGTGCGTCGTCAAATGAATCTATCGCAACCGCCACGGGACTTGACATTCCGGGCGACGTTTTGACAACTATTATATTTAAAGCACAACTCACACTCACAACAGCATCAACAAGACCTCTTGCAAAAGGCACGGACTTCTTCTGTGTATTCTTCGGGATAAGTGCCGATACGTATTTGTACGTCCCTCTTTCGGTTGTCATCTTCACAATGTCAAGTTCCCTGATATCTCTCGACACGGTAGCCTGAGTGGTTTCAACCCCTTCTTGTCTCAACAATTCCAAGAGGTCGTCTTGCGTTTCTATTTCGTATTTTGATATGAGTTCAAGTATTTTTTCTTGCCTGTTCTTTTTCACTGCAAACGTCCTCTTATTTTTCATTCATTTTTTGACGAAGTTTTATATAAAATCCGCTCTGATTGAGTTTTATAAATTTAGTTGTGAGAGGAGAACGTGTAATCTCTACACTCTCACCTTTGAAAAGTTCGAAATTCGCTCTTCCGTCAATCGTAAGATAAAGCATTTTTTCTCTTTGACAAACGTTTTTAATCGATATAGTCGCACTGTCGGGAAAAACAATCGGCCGTGCGGAAAGAGAGTGAGGACATATCGGCGTCACGCATATGCAAGACAGCCTCGGGTCAACCACCGCACCGCCCGCCGACATTGAATACGCCGTAGAGCCTGTGGGAGTCGATATAATTATTCCGTCCGAGCGATATGACGATATAAGCACACCGCCCTCGGATAATTCAAGATCAACTATTCTTGATATCGAACCGTTTGATATGACTGCGTCATTAAGAGCGTAACTGCTCGAACGAACACGACCGTCACCTGTAACTATATCCACAGAAAGCATAGAGCGTTCTTCCGTCTCGTAATCGCCACGCACAATCTGTTCAAGTTTATCAATTTCTCCGACTTCAAGTTCAGCCATATAACCGAGACGACCGAGATTTATACCCACTATCGGTATACCTATGGGTGCAACTCTGCGTGCAGACTCCAAAATCGTTCCGTCACCGCCGAGAACCACCGCCATATCGCATGAGCGATAGAGTTTATCATTTGGTACGTATGTAATTTTAACGTTGGATTTAAATCTTTCGATTTTCTCTCTGTTGTAATTTGAAGTAATCACCTCGCAACCGGTGGCATTTAATTTTTTTGCCACCTCAATTGCAAGACGTGCCTTCTCATATATGTTGAAATTTGTAACGAGCGACGCTCTTTCAATTTTCTTTTGCATAAGATCCTCATCCTCGGCACAGCCGACTTATTCTATTTTTCATCTGTTCGGATATTTCACCCGAATTGCAGTCTTTTTTAAAATAGGCAAGAAATTCAGTATTTCCGTCACCGCCTTTGATTGGAGACACAATGATGCCGTTCAGTGAAAAACCGTATATTTTTGCCGTGTCGATAACACGTATAATAGATTTTTCTCTGTCTGTTGCACTGCGTACAATCCCGTTTTTTCCGACGGCACTTCGTCCCGCTTCAAATTGGGGTTTAATAAGACTTATGAAAATTCCGCCGTCGCATATAACCGACGCCAGCGACGAAATAATAAGAGTCTGTGAAATAAACGACACATCCATAACGGCACAATCGAATACACCGAATTCATCTGCGTTTAAATTTCTCGCATTGAAACCCTCCACCGACCGAACACGAGCGTCACCGAGCAAACTTTTGTGTAATTGCCCTCTCCCCGAGTCTACCGCAACAACGCTTTCCGCACCGCACAAAAGTAAATATTGTGTAAAACCGCCTGTGGATGCACCTACGTCAATACACCTCATACCGCTTACGTCAATGGAAAATTCATTTATTGCCGATTGAAGTTTTAAAGCCCCTCTGCCGACAAATTCGTCGTGTTTCTCGATTTTAACGTCGTGAAAAACCGACTCATCCACGTCGCACGAGGGTTTGTCTGTCTTTTTTCCATCTATAAAAACAAGACCGTCACATATCAATTTTGACGCTCTGCTTCTGCTTTCGCAAAATCCGAACGACACAAGATAAACGTCCGCTCTCATAATAACGTTGTGGAAAATACGCCGAAGAGGTTCATAATTATAGGAACTATAACTCCCACAACCGCTCCCATAAGCACTTGAAGTGGCGTGTGACCTACAAGTTCCTTAAAAGTTTCGTGTGCCGATTCGCCCTCGAAACTTTTCGCCAAAATTTTATTGAGCGTCTTTGCGTGGTTTCCCACCTCGTGTCTTATACCCGTAGCGTCTCTTATAACTATTATCGCAAGTAATGCGCTTATCGCAAATACCGCCGACTTAAATCCAAACGCAATCGCTCCGCTTGTTGTCAGTGCCACAACGGCTGCGGTGTGTGATGACGGCATACCGCCCGTTCCGAACAAAAACTCAACAACAGTAAATTTTTTGAGTTTGAATATTCCGGTTACACCTTTTAAAATTTGTGCTATAAACCAAGAGGCTATAACGCTTACAAGCATGTAGTTCGTAAAAAAATCTTTTATATATTGCATTTTATTTTTCCTTAATTTTGTCTGTTGCAAAGATATCTTGCAATTTCCGCAAGTCCGCAACATCCTTCGTATTTTTCAATAACGTCCACAGCACGCTCCGTGCAATCTTCCGCACGCTTTAATGCCTCTTCGGGTGTGAAAAATTTCATAAAAGTAGTTTTGTTCTGTTCACGATCCGAGCCGATCGGCTTTCCGAGTACGTCGGACGACGACGTAACGTCAAGCACGTCGTCTATAATCTGAAACGCAAGCCCTACAAGACCCGCATATTCGGACAAATCGTTCATCGTCTCACTATTCGGCATAATACCTGCGGCAATCGCACCGAGTTGAACCGACGCACGTATCAACGCACCGGTTTTTCCGTCGTGCAATTCGATAAGTTGTTCAAGCGTCAGTTCCCGACCCTCACCGAACATATCCATAGCCTGACCTTTTATCATACCGTGACTTCCGGAACACGCAGACAGAATTGATACCGCCACGGCGGCACAATCTCCCGAAACGTAGGGATTCATAGCACATTCGAGAAATGCGTCCGTAAGTAAACCGTCGCCGGCAAGTACAGCCACCGCCTCACCGTATACCTTGTGCGTCGTGGGCATTCCACGGCGGAAATCGTCGTTGTCCATGCAGGGCAAATCATCGTGTATAAGCGAATAATTGTGAACCATTTCAAGAGCAAGTGCAAAAGGAAGTGCGGAATTTACGTCTCCGCCGAATGCACGACACGTTTCCAAGCAAAGCACGGGACGTATTCTTTTACCGCCACGCAATAAACTGTATCTTTGTGCCTCTTGCAATCCTCCGAGGATCGCACTTTTGTCCGTGTACTTTTTTTCAAGTTCGGAATTTATAAGCGTTGCCCCGTCCGATATTATTTTTTTCGCCAATTCATAATTGTTGTTTTCCGCCGTCAAAGCAATTCCTCCGAAACGGGAGTCTCGACGATTTCACCGTCGCCCGTTCTCTGTAAAATTTTGATTTTTCTTTCAACGTTTTCAAGTTCCAAAGTACATTTTGAAGCGAGTTTTACGCCCTCTTCGTAGAGTTTTACGGATTTTTCAAGCGTAATGCCCTCGTCTTCAAGTGCATTTACGATTTCTTCAAGACGTGCGAGATTTTCCTCAAACGTTTTTTTCTTTTCAGCCATTGTTTGCCTCCGTTTGCGTGTTTTCGACTTTTGCGAAAACCTTTCCGTCCGCAAAAGATATTTCAATGTCGTCTCCGACGGATAAGTCGGATGATTTCACCATAACCAAGCCCCGCTTCTGCACTACCGCATATCCCCTTGACGTAAGAGACAGTGGATTTGATGCATTCAGTCGTGCAACAAGCACGGACAATTTTCTTCTTTTTTCTTCAATAACGCCGCGGCTTGCTCTGTCGATATTTTCGCCGATAAGGGCAACCCGAGTCATTTTTTGATTTAGTATATGCTCCGGCGACTTTAAATTTATTCTGCCCTTTAAAATCTCCAAATAATGGTGATGTGCATCAACTTTCTTCTTGATAACGACGTCGGCGGTCCTTTTGAGTTGTTTTGACCTGTCGGATAATTCACGTATATTGGGAAAGAGAATCTCAGCCGCCGCAGACGGCGTTGCGGCACGTACGTCCGATACGAAATCGCAAATTGTAAAATCCGTCTCGTGACCAACCGCAGACACAACCGGAATTTCCGAGTTGTATATTGCCCGTGCTAAGTTTTCGTCGTTAAACGACCATAAGTCCTCAATAGAACCGCCACCTCGCCCAATAATTATAACGTCCACAAGACTTTTTTCGTTAAAATACTTTATTCCGCCACATAAACTGCGTGCCGATTGCTCCCCTTGAACAATTGCCGGATATATAATTATCTCGGATTGCGGACATCTTCGTCCCGAAACGGTTATTACGTCGTGTATCGCCGCCCCGGAAGCCGACGTAATTACACCGACTCGTGTGGGCATTTTGGGCAGTTCCTTTTTGTGACTTTGATCAAATAAACCCTCAGATAGCAGTTTCGCTTTTAATTGTTCGAAAGCGACGGCTAAATCTCCAACACCATCGGGTTGCATACTGTCAACGTAAATCTGATATTCGCCTCGTGGAACGTAGCCCGACACTTTTCCGTGTAAAATAACCCTCATTCCGTCCTTTGGCAAAAATCTCAATTTGGACGCATTCATACGGAACATTACGCATTTTATCATACTTTCCTCATCTTTCAAAGAAAAATATAAATGGCCCGTTGAATAGTGATTTTTAAAATTTGATATTTCTCCGACAACCCAAAGATCGCAAAGCGTAGCAGAGGACTCCATGAGCATCTTCAAATATTCATTTACCTGTAAAACACTGAAAGTGTTGCTCATCTTGCCTGCTGCCCCTTTCCGTCGCCGACAAATTTAAATTAAACCGTTCTCTCCGAGATACGACCGCCTGCAAAGCAGTGCAACACCCGACGCATTGTCGGACGAAAATTCCGGCATGGCAAAATAGACGCCATCATTTGCCGACAAAATATTTTTTATTCTTCCGTTGCTCATAACACCCCCGGCGTAAAGCACGGGAATTTGACCGTGTAATTTGCGTAAATTGCAGGTTATCTCATATAAAGTTTTCCCTATAAAATCGAACACAAATTCGCAAACCTGTCCCTTGTCGGACGTGTCGGCGTAAAGTTTTCTCGCTTGATTTTCAAGCCCCGATAAATTGCAATGCAGTCCGTCAACGCAAACCCGTGTTCTTTTTAAATTGCCGACCTCTCGACCGCAAAGACTCTCCATTTGGCGACCGCACGGAAATTTCATTCCCATCATAACACCGGTGCGGTCAATTGCCTGACCTGCATTTATATCTTTCGTTCCTCCGATAAGTTCAATGCTTCCGATACTTTCAGCATCCGCAAGCAAAACCTCGGTAGTACCGCCCGAGACGTGAAATGACGCAAACTTTCCGCCGAATTCCTTCGATAAACGTAAAATTTCGCTTTCCGCTCCCGATGAGTATAGTGCGGCGGCTATATGCCCCGCTTGATGTGAAAACTTGTATATCGGAGTTCGGCGTGACGCACAAAACGAATACGCCGCTACTTTGCCTGCCAAAAAACAAGGCATATATGACCCCTCGCAGTCACGTGGATATGCGGAATAACCGACGCCGAGAATTTCCGCATTCGGATATTCCCTCTCCAAAAAATCAGATAATTCCGACATCAAAATCGGCAGATTTCTGTTGTGTAAAAATAGAGCGTCGCTTTGTCTAAGCCCTCTCTCTCCGTCTCCGACGTCAAGCAATTTTTTCAGGTTTAAAACGATTTTTCCGTCACGTGTGCAAACTGCAACCGACGTTGTATAATTGCTCGTGTCAATTCCGACAAAAATTCCGTCCTCGACCATTTAGTTCTCGGCACCTGTGCTTTCTTTGTCGTTATTCGTAAGACAAACAGATGAAATTATCGCTTCTCTTCCGTTTGCGTCAATGTCTTTTACAATGCTTGCAAGCACACCGTTTACAAACGCACGAGCCTTGTCCTCTCCGTATTTCTTTGCCATATCAACCGCCTCGCTTACCGATACGCTTGACGGAATATCCGTGTAAAGCATCTCGTATACGGATAAACGAATAATGGTTCTCGAAACCTTTGAAAGTCTGTCGGTTCTCCAACCTCTCGCATACTTGCCGATTATCGCATCAAGTGTGGCACTCTTCTCGCAAATGCCGAAAAATCCGCCCCTTACGTAATCGTCGTCTTGAAGTCCTCTGTCCTCTATTGCGGCCGAATATATCTCCTCGGCAGATATGTCACGTTTGAATTCGGTTTCAAATAAAAGTTCAAAAAGATTTCTTCTTGCGGTTTTTCTTGACGTTTCCGACATAATAATGTCCTCTTTTCCTAAAATATAATTTGTTGCCAAAGGGCAACACATACCTATTTTAATTATATATTATTTGACCCTCTTTGTCAAGAAATTTTGCATATTTTTATGAATTTTTATGCACTCATTTTAACAAATAAAATGTAAAATGCTATTGATTTGTTCGGAAATATATGATAAAATTAAATACGGCATATTAAAATAGAGTATTATGCCCGAAAAACTTGAAAGGTAAATAAAATGCTGAAAAAAATAATAAATTTGGGTGCGATATACTACACCGCTGTCTCGGCTGTAATGCTCATTTTTTCGATAATGTTCGGAATCGAAAGCACCATTCTCGCACCGCAACGCTTCTTCACCATTCTGCTTTACTCATTCGTGGCATCCGTGGGAACTGCACTTCTTCACTGCAATTTCAAATCCGCAATTGTCGCACGCCTGCTCCACGTACTTTGCTATATCGGCGGTTTCCTGTTTTGTATCCTTATTCCGTACGGTGCGAAATTTACAACCGCTGTAATATCACTTGCCGTATACTCGGTGGCGTATGTGGTAATATGCGTTTTAAAAAGTGCAATTGCAAAGAAATCTCAAAATTCACAATATCAAACACCAAATAAATGCAAACGTGAAAAATCCGATAAAACCACTTCAAAAAAGCAATTGGAAACCGAATACAAAAGCCTGTTTTCCGATAGCGGTAAGGAAAACCGATGAACAAAAATAAAAAAAGACTGATTTTATTTTCCCTGCTTTTCACGGTAATTTTGGCTGTCGTGTCGATTTATTGTCTGTATGGACTGAAAAATAACGGCAACGACGATATAAGCACAAACCCGTCAACACTCGATGAATCTCCCGACTACGGAGCGAATTATATTGATAATATAATTTTTCTGGGAGATTACAGTATCGCTCGTATGTCCGAATATGCCGAACAACTCGGAATATCGGAAAATATGATATGGACGGGAAAAGACGGAACACTTGACCTTGATTTCAATATAGATAAAACAACGATAATCCTTCCGAATAGCAACGAGGAAACGTCGCTCTCCGTGGTGCTCAAAGACCGCAAGCCTCAATATCTTTTAATCACCGTCGGAATTGAAAACGCCGTGCCTTATTGTGATAAAGAAACGTTTTGCAACTACTACGAAAAACTTATAAATACCGTAAAGAAAAATTCACCCGATACAAAAATTATCCTTCAATCCATCCTCCCCGTTACAAGTAAATATGAATTTAAAAATAAAGAATTTTCCAACGATAAAATAGACACTTGTAACACTTGGATTTGCGAACTTGCCGAGAAAAACGACGTGAAATTTTTAAATACGGCGGAAACGCTTAAAGCATCAAACGGAAAATTAAAAAAAGATTACGCCTCAAAAGACGGTAATTCATTAAACGCAGAGGGATACGCAACACTTCTCACGTATATAAGAACTCACGGATATAAATAATAAGCATAAAAAAAATTCCTTGCCTCTCGGCAAGGAATTTTTTTATTTAAAGAATCAGATCATCAATCTTTTTTCTTTTTGAAACATACAACACCGGCAAGTGCTACCGTAGCGGAAATTGCAATTGCTCCGAGTCCGGCAACAGAACCGCAACCCTTCTTTTCTTCTTCGGTGCTTGTGCTACTGTTATTGTTGCTATTATTGTTGTTATTATTCGAAGGAGCCTGTGTGGTTATCTCACGCTTTGCTCCGCATATGTTACAATCTGTGTCATTGTCATCATCGTATGTGTGGTCTGCAAGAGGAAGTTCACCGCAACCGGTCTTCTCACCGCAAACAGTACATATCGTACCAGTCGCTGTACCGTGTGTTGTACACGTGGAAGGAACCATTTCAATTGTTTCGAGAGTGTGTCCCAATGCAGGTATAACTTTTTGTTGAACCAAAATCTCACCGCATACACTACACTTCTTACCTGCTTCCAAACCACTTTCGGTACAGGTAGCGTCAACTGCGGGAAGAATCTCTTCGGTGTGACCCGTAGCCTCGATTATTGTGTAGTTTTGCTTCTGATGGCAATATTGACATTCATC
The DNA here is from genome assembly GCA_964526505.1 of uncultured Clostridium sp. Lineage (GTDB taxonomy): Bacteria > Bacillota > Clostridia > Oscillospirales > CAG-272 > SVTX01. The sequence goes on along the minus strand of CAZGJC010000001.1, from coordinate 2,054 downwards.
ATACTCATAACCATCGTCCGTGCAAGTAGGATTTTCCTTAACGTGCGTTGTGTTTGTATGTTTACAACCGTATCCGCACGTTGTGCAAATCTGGTTGTCATCAAGCGTATGTGCTTCTTTTTCGGTCAATGTCGCACCGCAACCGTCTCTGAGACATACGCTCCAGTGTCCGTCATTGTCGTATTTCCAAGACGGTTCGTGTCCCTTCGCTTCGATTACGTCACAACCCGTGTAGTAATCGCAGCCTTCTCTGATACACTTCTGTCCTGCTTTGTGACCGGCTTCCGTACAAGTTGCCACAACTGCTTCAACGTTAGTCATTTCATGACCCTTTGCGGGGATAATTTCCGACTTGGAATATACATTACCGCAATATGTGCAAATCTCACCTTTTGTGTTTCCGATTTCGGTACACGTAGCATCAACCGCTTCTATTACCTCACGGTAATTATCGGGATGTTCGCACGCTTTTCTTCCGGCAATATAGTCTGTCGCAAAATCTTCAGCACTCTCTTCTGTATCAAAGAACGCACCGAAACAAAATTCCCAGTTATTCTGACCATCGTTTGCATGAGCTCCTGCACTCGTGTATTCCCATATGAACTGAACTTTGTGAATTCTTTGCGTTCCTCCGAACAAACCGGTGTCTTCATATAAATCTTTAAAGTTAAACAATACAAGTTGGTAAACGCTTCCGTCATCACCAACTACTGGGTCGCCCGTAGCACTTACCGTGGGACAATATTCATCGTTCGATTTCCAAACGTCTCCTGCCGCAATGTAAGCCATAAATTGTTCGGACTTTTGGCAGTTGGCATGGGTTTCTCCACTTCCGAGTTCACAGAGACAAAAATCTTTGAGAACAACTGCAAAGACAGGATATTCCGCTATACTGTAAGAACTGGTATTTTCGGGAGAAAGCATAACCCACGGTCTGCCGAGTCCCTTGGGAGCGATATTGAACGTTCCGTTTCCGAGAGCGGTATAGTTAAGACCTGTGCTTCCCGAGAATTCACCGACTTCCTTATAGTCATCTGCACTGGTAGAATCCATATAAAGAACGTAATTTTTACCCACTTCATCTTTGCTTACAACTTCGGCGATATCCGCACGTGTGCAAGAAGGTACTCTGTAATCGTTACCTGTGGGTTTCTCACTGTTAAATTCCGTAATTGTAGCCGAAGCCTCGCAATCCGTTGCGGCACCGTGCACTGAGAATCCTATGTAAGCCATAGCATTGGGGAATCTTTTATTGATATAGTCCGTAATAACGGCAGAGACTACTTCAACACTGCAAATATTAAGTGTATACGTTCCCGTGTTTGCATTATAGTCAAGTTCCATAGTGAGAGTATATTTGCCACTCTCAGAGTCATAAAGTTCATCTGCATAATCTTTAATTTCTTGACCGAGTCCGAGTACGCCTGCGGGCGATCCGCCGTTCATGGGAGTTGATGCATTTCCTGCGGAGTTGGCATCAAGGGCACCATCTTCGTTATGGTAATAATAACCCGAGTCCGTAATGAAACTTTGCATACCTGTGAAACCACTGAATACTCCGCCACGGTTTACGCTCTGACGGATAAGCGAGAAATATCCGTGACCGTAATCGGAACCGTTAGATCCCTGTGCAACGTTCGCTTCACTCCAAATTGAGAAACTGAACCAGTTGTCTCCCTTGGGATTGAACTTGTCAACCTCAACAGTCATCGAAACACCGTCTTTGAGGTTAATCATCTCCGAAGACACTATATTAAAACGCTGTGTCTCACCTACTTTTGACGAATAATTTCCCCAAACGTGGAATCCGTCATCCGTGTATTCCATACCCGGAAGCGTTCCGTCGGGATGTTGTGTATAATCAGGATTGTCGTCATCGTCCGTAGGATATGCACCTGCTTCCGCATAGGCATTCCACATTCCCGTAACGTCGGCAACAGAATCATCGGAAGTGTTTCCCTCTGCCGAAGCGGGGATAACCGCCAAAACGGACATAACTGAAACAATCATAAGTACCGCAAGAATTGCGGAAACGATTTTTTTCATTTTGTTTT